>CAZDUQ010000035.1:0-10296 GCA_964508665.1 uncultured Oscillospiraceae bacterium
GGGCAAGCAGCAGGGCTATGATGAGGGCTATGACCTGGGTGTGACGCAGGGGCAGAAGGCGACCCTTTCGGCTGTCGGCGATACCTATCAGCAGGGCTATGATACCGGCTATGCCGACGGTTATGCCAAGGTGCAGAAGGACGAGGAGGCCGCGCGGGAGCAGTATCTTGCTTCGGTGACGCCTGCGACTGTCACTGCCGCAGCGACGCCGGCTTCTACAGATCCGCCTGCGGCCGACGATCCCGTGACGACCGAGCCTTCCGAGCCTTCCGAGCCCACCGAGCCCACCGGACAGATCGTTTATGTCACCAAGAGCGGCAGCAAATATCACACTGCTGACTGCTCCCACCTCAGCAAGAGCAAGATCGCCAAGACGCTTTCGGAGGCCAAGGCCTCCGGTTATGAGCCCTGCAAGACCTGCAAGCCGCCCCAGTGAGCGGCTGATGTCTGTTCAAAGGAATGCCCCGGGATGCCAAAGCGCATCCCGGGGCATTTTTGCTTGTGACGGATCAGCCTTCCAGCGCACGGTAAAAATCGTGATTGCCGATGGAGATGGCATACACACAGTTCTGCACGATCCAGCCGGCCTTTGTGGCAGTGGCGGGATTAAAAAAATACAGGCAGTCGGCCACGGTGCGCGTCCCGGAAAGACAGGCGCGGGCGGCGCTTATGCTTTCCTCCGAGGGGGTGTTGTAGATGGTGCCGTTGGCCACCGGAGTGAACTGAACGCCGTTGTTCCGATCGAAGATCACGCCGTAAACGCTGTCGGGAAAGTCCGCGCTCTCCACCCGGTTGAGAATCACACTGCCCACTGCCAGCTTGCCCTGAAAGGACTCGCCGCCGCTTTCCGCCTGAATGATCCGGGCCAGCCAGTACAGGCTGTCCGCGTCGGACTGCGGGTAGAGGGTGACCCGGCGCAGAGCGGCATCATAGGCGATGTCACAGGACAGCGCCTGGGCAATGCCCCGCAGGGGGACATACATGGAGCCGTCGAAAAGATAGGGCATCCCGGTGAGAGGCTGCCGTGCACCGTTTATGGTGGCGCTGCTCTGTCCCAGCGTAAATGTCGCGCTGGCGCGCCCGGAGACCGTGGCGCTGCGGCTTTGTCCGTCCCAGGTCACCTGCGAGCCGCCCAGCAGGTCAAAAAACAGCCGGAGGGGCACATAGGTGGTGCCGTCCCGGGCGGAACCGGTCAGGGGCATGCTCCAGTTGTCGTAGCAGACCTCCACCGTGACGACCTCTCCCGCCGCCGCGGGAAGAACGAGCAGCATCATCAGCGACAGAAACGCGATCCAAAAATGTAGCTTCATGGGGTACCTCCTTTGGCTACTATCCTATCGGCAGCGCGGGGGAATGGCAACCCACAAAATCTTCCATCCGGCGAAAAATTACAAAATGGTAACGATGCAAAATGCGCCCAAACCCGCAGCCTGCAAGGGTCGGACGCATTTGGCTTTGTTCGAGGGGCTGGAAGAAACTCCCGGTGACCGAGTCAGGCGCGGTGCCGCTGGGCCGCCGCATATTCCGCGCAGAGGTGCTGCAGAGGACACAGGGCGCACTGCGGGCTGCGGGCGGTGCAGATATCCCGGCCAAAGTGTACCAGTCGGTGGCACAGGCTGGCCTGCTCGGCCGGGGCGATGACCTTTTTCAGGGCCATTTCCACCTTATAGGGGTCTTTTCCGCAGTCCTTTGTGGTCAGGCCCAGCCGGTTGCTGATGCGGATGCAGTGGGTATCCGCCACAATGGCCGGTTGGCCGTAGATATCCGAAAGGATCAGGTTGGCGGTTTTCCGTCCGATGCCCGGCAGGGCCAGCAGCTCCTCCATGGTGTCCGGCACTCGGCCGCCGTGGCGCTCCAGCAGCAGAATGGCGGCGTTCTTGATATCGTTGGCCTTGGTGCGGAACAGGCCGCAGGGCTTGATGATCCGGCACAGCTCCTCCGGCTCAGCGTCGGCCAACGATTGCAGCGAGGGATACCGTTCAAACAGCACCGCCGTCACCTGGTTGACCCGGGCATCGGTACACTGAGCCGACAGCCGGGTGGCGAACAGCAGCTCATAGTCCTTGCAGGCCACCAGCGAGCAGGTGTCGGGGTAGTGCTCCTTCAAAATGCGCACGACCTCCGCGCCTTTTTCCTTCTTTGTCATAGCGCTTCACCCCTGTTTGCAGAAAATTCATGCTTTTCATTATAGTCGAGGATTGCAAATCCCGCAAGGGGTGTATTATAATAAAAAAATCAGGTATTTCAGAGAGAAAAGGGGAGCTGTTCGTGAAAAAACCTTTCGAGCGTCCGTTTGTGTTGATCGTGGTCTGTGTGCTGCTGCTGGTGGTTACCCAGACGCTGTGCGGCATTGTCGCCGCCGTCTATTACGGCTGGGAGCTGGTTGCTGAGGGGATGACCGCCTCTCAGCTGGATGATGCCCTGCTGGAGGCGGTGCAGGCGCACCAGAGCATCGTCCTGCTGGCGGCCGACGGGCTGACGCTGGCGGCGGTCTGGCTCATGGCGCGGCGGAGGAAGCAGTCTCTGACGGCCTTCACCGGCTTGCAGGCCGGGACCACGCCGGCGATCCTGCTGCTGGCGGCCGTGGCCGGATTGGCGATGTCCTTCTGGAGCACCATTGTCGTCAACCTGTTCCCCTGGCCCGAGACGTGGATGCAGACCTATCATGAATCCTACTCCAGCCTGACGACTGCGCAGCCCGTGCTGGATTTTCTGGCAACGGTGCTGATGGGGCCGCTGGTGGAGGAAATCCTGTTCCGCGGGATCATTTATGAGGCGCTGTGTATGCTGGTGCCGGCCGGTGCTGCAGTGGTTTTGCAGGGAATATTATTCGGTGGGATCCACGGAACTGCCATCTGGATGCTTTATGCGGGCTTTGGCGGCTGCGTGATGGGATACGTGCGAAAGCACACGGGCAGCGTCCGGCCGTGCCTGCTGATGCATATGGCGTTTAACGGCGCAGCCTACCTGTTCAGCTGGTTCGCGGAAAACTTCGGCGACAACGGCACCGCTGTGTTCTTGTGCTTTTTGGGCAGTGCCTTTTTGATGCTGCTGTGCCTGTATGGCATCAATTTCCGCAGCAGCCGGAAGAGCTGAGCCTGCGGCCGGGCTTCTTCCGCTGTTTTGCTTGTACTCAGGACAAAAATCTGGTACAATATTTAAATAAAAGAGACAGAAAGGCCGTGCTGACCATGAAAAAGCAGGTCATGACCATCACATTTGACAATATCACCATGGAGGAAGCGGTGCAGACCGCAATGGAACATATCGCCGCCGGTACCCGCTGCCGGGTGGTGACCCCTAACGCTGAGTTCGCGCTGGAGGCGAAAAAGAACCCCCGCTTCCTCCGCATCCTCAACAGTTCCCGGCTGGTGCTGGCCGACGGTATCAGCGTGGTGCTGGCCTCCCGCATTTTGGGCGATCCCATGCAGGGGAGAGTCACCGGCGTGGGCTTTGCACAGGCGCTGGCCGCCGCGCTGGCGAAGGAGGGCAAAAGCCTCTATCTGCTGGGGGCCAAGCCCGGCGTGGCGGAGCAGGCTGCCGAAAAGCTGAAGCAGGAGCATCCCGGATTGAAGATCGCCGGGACGCACGACGGCTATTTCAAAGACGAAGGCCCGGTGGTGGCCGCCATCAACGAAGCCGGGCCCGACGCGCTGCTGGTGTGTCTGGGAGCGCCCAAGCAGGAATATTTCATGGAGGAGCACAACGGTGAGCTTACCGTTCCGGTGATGGCCGGGCTGGGCGGCAGCATGGATGTGCTGGCGGGCAATGTGCGCCGCGCACCGGTGTTTTTTCAGAAATGCGGGCTGGAATGGTTGTACCGCCTGTGCAAGGAACCCAAACGCTGGAAACGCATGATCCGGCTGCCCCTGTATCTGTGGGATGCCGTGATCTGGAGAATCAAAGGAGGTAACTGAAATGCTGAATGTAAAGCTGATCGCCTATACACCTGATCCGGAAAAAACCATCGCCGCTGCCGCAAAGATCTGCTATTCCGCCTCTGACGCGGAGACCATTTTGGAGGGGCTGACCCCCGAAAAGACCGAAAGCTTTCTGGAGATGCTCACCGAGATCGGACACGCCAGTCCCATTGAGCACGCCTCCTTTACCTTTGCCATCGATGGCGTTTCCCGCAGTGTACTGGCCCAGATCACCCGGCATCGCATCGCCTCCTACAGCGTCCAGTCCCAGCGGTATGTGAAGCTGAAGGAGGGTGTCTTCACCTTTATCACGCCGCCAGAGATCGCAAAGGATCCGGAGACTAACGCGGCCTATCAGAAGGCCATGGCTGACTGCCATCAGAATTATCTGGAACTGGCTGACCGGCTGCAGGCGCGGCATACGGCCGAACTGACCGCCCAGGGCGTCCCGGAGAAGGAGGCCCGCCGCCGCGCCGAGAAAATGGCCATTGAGGACGCACGTTATGTGCTGCCCAACGCCTGCGAAACCAAAATGGTAGTGACCATGAATGCCCGCAGCCTGTATAATTTCTTTGCCCTGCGCTGCTGCAACCGGGCCCAGTGGGAGATCCGGGAGCTGGCATGGGCCATGTTGAAGCTGTGCCGTCAGGCGGCACCCACGCTGTTCGCCAAGGCCGGCCCGGCCTGTCTGCACGGCGCCTGTCCGGAAGGCAGGATGACCTGCGGTCAGGCGCAGCAGGTGCGGGAACGGAGCGCAGCTATATGAAGCGTCATCTGATCGTCATCGAAGGCACCGACGGCAGCGGAAAATCCACCCAGGCGCAGCTGGCCTGTCAGGCGCTGACGCAGATGGGGGTGGATTTCAAGCGGCTGACCTTCCCACGGTATCAGGATGACAGCTCCATGCTGGTGCGGATGTACCTGCGGGGCGACTTCGGCACCCATCCGGAGGATGTGAACCCCTATGCGGCCTCTACCTTTTACGCCGCCGACCGGTACGCCTCCTTCAAGACCGATTGGCAGTGGGACTGGGAGCAGGGGAGGGTCATCTTCTGCGACCGTTATACCACCTCCAACGCGGTGCATCAGTCCTCCAAGCTGCCGGAGGCGCAGCTCAGGCCCTTTACCGACTGGCTGTTTGACTATGAATACCGGCTGCTGGGTCTGCCTGAGCCCACCTGCGTGATCTTTTTGGATATGCCGCCGGAGGTGTCCTTTCGGATGCTGGAAAAGCGGCAGGGGGAGACGGGGGATATCCACGAGCTGGATCACGATTATCTGGTTCGCTGCCACCACCGGGCGCTGGCCGTCTGTCGGCAGTATGGCTGGCACAGGGTGTCCTGCGCGGAAAGCGGTAAGGTGCGCCCGGTGGAGGACATCCATCGGGAGATCTGCGGGCTGATCCGGGCGGAGCTGGAAGCATGAGCGACCGGGAGCAGCTGCTGGCGCTGTATGGTGCCTGTTTCCCGGAGGATGGGCCGGAGTTTTGGCAGTGGATCTTTGACCGGGTCTGGCAGTCGGAAAACACCCTGTCCGTCCGGGCGGACGGGCGCATCGTCTCCTCTTTGCAAATGATCCCCTGCACGCTGCGGCTGGGGGAGGTGCGCTTTGCGGCCCATTATATCTATGCCGCCGCCACGCTGCCCCAATGGCAGGGCCGGGGGCTGATGGAGGGACTGCTGGAAGAAGCGGCCCGGGATGGCGCTCGGCGAGGGCAGGACTTCAGCGTGCTCATCACCCAGGAGGACAGCCTGCTGGACTATTACGCCCGCTTTGGCTACGCGCCCCGTCTGCTGCTGGGCTTGGGCGTACCGGAGGCCGACACCGGCACGGGCCGCCTTCGCCGGGCAACATCGGCGGACATCCCGGGGCTGGACGGGCTGTATGAGCAGATGGCACACGGGCTGCTCCACGGCGTTCGGAGCCGGGAGGACTGGCGCTTGCAGCTGGAGCTGTTCGGAAAAGGCGCGTGGGTGCTGGAGCGGGAAGGCGGCCTTGCGGCCTATGCCTTTGCCGACGAGCGGGGCGTTCTGGAGGCCGTCGGGCCGGAGTCCGGCCAACTGGCGGCGCGTTTGCAGCCGGGAAAAGCCTGGCGCACGCTGCCGGGGGAAAATGCCCGGCCCATGGGCAGCATCAAGCCGCTGAATGAGCGGGCACGGGCTGTGATGGAACAAAACCGGTGCTTTCTCAATCTAATGTTCAACTGAGTGTGGTTTTATGGAAACGGTCACGGAAGAAAAAGCCCGGCTGCGGGCGTGGGCGCGTCAGCTGCGGAGAGAGCAGCCGCAGGAACTTCTACTGCGTGAGAGCGGCATGATCTGCGAAAGGCTGTGTGCCCTGCCGGAGTTGAATCGGGCGCAAACGGTGTTCTGCTATGTGTCCTGCCGCGGCGAGGTGGAGACCCACCGCTTGATCGCGCGGCTGCTGGAGCAGGGAAAGACCGTTCTGGTGCCCCGCTGCCGGGGAAAGGGCGAGATGGACTGCGTGCCCATTGACAGCCTGCGGCAGCTGGTGCCCGGCGCTTACGGTATTCCGGAGCCGCTGGAGGGGCTGCCGATTTTGCCGCCGGAGGCGGTGGAGCTTGCCGTGATCCCGGCGCTGGCCTGCGGCGAGGATGGCTCCCGCCTGGGACAGGGCGGCGGGTATTACGACCGGTTTCTGGCGCGAACGGGCTGTATAACGGCGGCGGTGTGCCGGGAGACTTTTTTGCTGCCCACAACGCCCTGCGAGGCCCATGACAAAACGGTGAGGATCATCGTAACACCCCAACGGGTGCTGCGTTTTTGAGGATGTATGAAACAGGATCGATTGTTTTTGACCGCCGGCTTCATGCCGGCCGTGGCGATGGCCACGCTGCTGCTGCTGGAGCGGCTGCTGGGCAGCGGTGCGATGCCCCGGAGCCTTTGGGTGGTTCTGGCCGCGGAGGCCGCAGTTTATCTGCTGCCGTCGCTGGTGCTGCGGCTGCTGCCCGATCGGGAGGGCAAACGGGCGCGGTTTCGCTTCCGTCCCTATCGCCGTCAGACCATCCCGCTGGTGCTGTGGATGTCGCTGGCGACGGCGCTGCTGGCCGTGCTGATCAATTACGGCTTTTCGCTGCTGCTGGGCGGCGAGGGGCTCACAGGCGGCGCGGAGCTCTCTGCCTACGGCGTGGACGGCTTTTGGGCCACCGCACTGGCGATGGTGCTTCTGCCTGCGGTGACGGAGGAACTGTTCTTCCGCGGCGTGCTGTTCAGCGCACTGGAGCGCTGCGGCACCTGGCCGGCACTGCTGCTGAGTGCGCTGGCCTTTGCCCTGATCCATGGGGATGCCGGCAATTTTGCCGGGCCGCTGGCGGCGGGGCTGCTTTACGGCTATCTGACCTATGTGCTGGAGTCGGTCTGGCCGGCGATCTTTGCCCATATGGTGAGCAATGCGCTGGCCTGGGGCCTGTCCGGCTTTTTCGACATTATTGAAGCGCTGGGCCTGTGGCCGCTGGCGTTGCTGATCCTGGTGTTTTGCCTCTGCCTGTTCGCAGCGATGGCCACCAGAGCGCTGGATACCCAGATTGAAAAGGGCCGCATTCGGCGGCTGCAATATCATGACAGGAGAGCGGCTGTGACGGCGGTGCTGGTATCGCCGGGGATCTGGCTTGTGCTGCTGCTCTTTTTCGTTCGTGTCTTGTATTGAGGAGGAAGCTTATGGCATCAAAAAACAACCGCCGCGCGGTGGGATTTCTTGCAGGTGTGCTCAACACCGTGGCATATGTGCTGTTGATCGTGGGAATCTCCATGGGCATCGCCACCTATGCCATTTTGGTGGCTAACGACACCCTGGCGCTGGTCAAGGATGGGGAGGAGCTCACCATCGAGCTGGAAACCGAGTCCACGCCCGCACAGGTGGGCGAGCTGCTGAAGGAACAGGGTGCCATCGAGTATCCCTGGGCCTTCCGGCTGTTCAGCAAGCTGAAGCACGTGGAAAGCTTTGAGGCGGGGCGCTTCACCCTGGATAGCAGCATGGACTACAACCAGATGATCTCCGCGCTGCGCAACCAGGACAGCGATGTGGCGGTGGTGCGGGTTACCATTCCGGAGGGCTATACCCTGAAGGATATCTGCGCGCTGCTGGTGGAGAAAAATGTGGTGAAGGAGGAGGCCTTCTGGCAGGTAGCCAACAATTACGACTTCGCCCATTATATGTTGGAGGATGTGCCCATGGTGGAAAACCGCCTGGAGGGCTATCTGTTCCCCGACACCTATGATTTTTATGCCAACAACGACAATGTGAATGACGAGGCCCACGCGGTGGACGTCATCAACAAGATGCTCAACAACTTTGTCAACAAATATACCAAGGCCATGCGCAACCTCACCGAAGCCGGCGGCATGACCATCGCCGATGTGGTGAAGGTGGCCTCCCTGATCGAAAAGGAGGCCCGGAAGGACGACGAGCGCACCACCATCTCCGGTGTCATTTACAACCGTCTGAACAGCAGCAGCTTCCCCTGTTTGCAGATCGATGCAGCACTGCTGTATGTCACCGGACACAAGGAGGCACTGACTGCGGAGGATCTGACCATCGACAGCCCGTATAACCTGTATCTTTACGAGGGCCTGCCGCCCACGGCGATCTGCAACCCCGGTGTGGCCTGCATGATGGCGGCCATCCAGCCGGAAAATCACAAGTATTATTACTATGTCGCCAAGCCGGACGGCAGCCATCTGTTTGCCAAGACGTTGGATGCGCATAATAAGAATGTGGCCGATGTGGCGGCGGGGAAATATGACAGTGAAACGCCCTGAGGTGCTGGCGCCCGCAGGTGATCCGGAAAAGCTGCGCTTTGCCGTGGCTTACGGCGCCGATGCGGTGTACCTGGCGGGAAAAGCCTACGGGATGCGGGCGGCCTCCGGAAATTTTACGCCGGAGGAGATGGAATGGGCGGTAGGATACTGCCACAAGCGGGGCGTGAAGGTCTATGTGACGGTAAACACCCTGCCCCGGGACGAGGAGCTGGCGGCACTGCCCGCCTATCTGCGTTCGCTGGACGAGATGGAAGTGGACGCGCTGATCCTGGCCGATCTGGGGGTGCTGGCGCTGGCAAAAAAATACGCGCCCCGTTGCCAGATCCACATCAGCACCCAGACCAGCATCGTCAATGCACAGGCGGCCCGGGTGTGGCACGAGCTGGGGGCCAGCCGTGTGGTGCTGGCCCGGGAACTGACGCTGGAGCAGATCGCCTTCATCCGCGCTAATACGCCGTCCGAGCTGGAGCTGGAGGCCTTTGTCCACGGGGCCATGTGCATGGCCTATTCGGGACGGTGTATGCTGTCCAATTATCTGGCCGGGCGGGATGCCAACCGGGGCGGCTGCGCTCAGCCCTGCCGCTGGCAGTACCGTGTGGTGGAGGAATACCGTCCGAGGGAGTATATGCCCATTGAGGAGGACGGGCACGGGACATATATTTTCAACTCCAAGGACATGAATCTGCTGCCCTGGGTGGATCGGGTGGCGGAGGCGGGAATTTGCAGCCTGAAGATCGAGGGCCGGGTGAAAACGGCCTATTACGCGGCGGTGGTCACCAACGCCTACCGCCGGGCCGCTGAGCTTTATGCTGCCGATCCACTGCATTACGCGCCGCCGCAGGAGCTGCTGGACGAGGTCATGAAGGTGAGCCATCGGGAGTATTTTACCGGCTTTTACTTTGGTGGCAGGGACAGTCAGCACACGGAGGACAGCACCTATATCCGGGAGTGGGATGTGTGCGCCGTGGTGGAATCCTGCGATGAGCAGGGGAATGCCGTTCTGCGGCACAAGAATAAGTTCGCTGCGGAGGATGAGCTGGAGCTGCTGGTGCCCGGACATCCGGCCAAGCGCATCCGGCTGGAGGATATGCGGGACGCGGAGGGCCAGCCGCTGGCGCTGGCCAATGTGCCCCATATGACCGTCCTGGCAAGGCTGCCGGGGTATACGCCGCCCATGGCTATTTTACGGCGGAAAAAGTAGCGCCGGGGTTGGAATTTTTCTGCCTTTGTGGTATGATAAGTCGTAACCCTTTCAAGAATAACGAAAACTGACGATAAAAGAGGAATGATTGCTATGGAAAAAAAAGGCCTGAACGAGCTGCGCGAGCTGTTCCTCAGCTATTTTGAGAGCAAGGGCCATCTGCGGCTGCCCAGCTTTTCTCTGGTGCCCCAGAATGACGCGTCCATCCTGCTGATCAACGCGGGCATGACGCCCATGAAGCCCTGGTTCAAAGGAGAGGAAGAGCCGCCCCGCCGCCGGGTGTGTACCTGCCAGAAGTGCATCCGCACCGGTGACATTGACAACGTGGGCAAAACGGCCCGTCACGGCACCTATTTTGAGATGCTGGGTAACTTCTCCTTTGGCGATTACTTCAAGG
>CAZDUQ010000036.1:0-2759 GCA_964508665.1 uncultured Oscillospiraceae bacterium
TGACGCGGTCGTTCAGCAGCCGGGAGAAAATATCATAAGACCGCTCGCAGCGGCTGGTCTGCTCCACGACCATAGGAATATAAGACATAGGTGACTCCTTTCCATGTGCAACGCGGGAAGTACCGCTTTTTAACCGGCACTTCCCGTATTGTTTTGCTATTTAGTATACCGGAAACGGGCCGAATATACCGTCGAAAACGGGTTTCCAGGGCTTATTCGGCGGCTTCTTCCTTGGTTTCTTCCTTCTTGGCCACGGCCACGGCATTGGCCAGGATGAAGTCATTGGCCTTCTGGCAGAGCATATCCTCCTTCAGATCATCGGCAGACAGCAGCTCCTTGACCTTGGCCAGATCCATCTTGTTGTTCTCGGCCAGCTTGTCGAACTCGGCGTTCAGGTCTTCCTCGGTGACATCCAGGCCCTCCAGCTGGGCAACCTTCTCCAGAGCCAGACGGATCTTCACCTGGCGCAGCGCCTGAGGGGTAAAGACCGAGCGGAACTGCTCCACGGTCATGCCGGTCATCTTCAGATAGGACTCGAACTCCATGCCCTGCATGGCCAGACGATAACGGAAGTCATCGGCCACCCGATCCAGCTGGGTCTCCACCATGGCGTCGGGGATGTCGGCCTCCAGACCCTCGATGACCTTGTCCATCACCCGCTCCTGGAAGGCGGTCTCAGCGCTGGCGGTCTTGCTGTCAGACAGCTTTTTCTCCACATCGGCCTTCAGCTCGGCAAAGGTGTCGAACTCGGAAACATCCTTGGCAAACTCATCGTCCAGCTCGGGCTTCTGCTTTTCCTTGATCTCGTTGACCTTGCACTTGAAGACGGCAGGCTTACCGGCCAGAGATTTCTCGTTGTACTCCTCGGGGAAGGTGACATTCACATCGCATTCCTCGCCGATGCTCTTGCCCTCCAGCTGCTCCTCGAAGCCGGGGATAAACATACCGGAGCCCAGCTCCAGATCGAACTTCTCACCCTTGCCGCCCTCGAAGGGAACACCGTCCACAAAGCCCTCAAAGTCCAGATTGACGATATCGCCCTTCTGAGCAGCCCGCTCCACGGAAACCTGACGGGCATTGCGCTCCTGCATACGGCCCAGCTCGGCCTCCACTTCCTCAGTGGAAACGGCGGTCTCCTCCTTCTCGGCCTCGATGCCCTTGTAATCCTTCAGGGTCACTTCGGGCTTGACATACACCTCGGCGGTGAACAGGAACTCGCCGTCCTTCACATCCACCTGAGTGATGCTGGGCTGAGAAACGACTTTCAGACCGGCCTCATCCACGGCAGCCTCATAGGCGTCGGGGATGCACTCGTTCATGGCGTCATCATAGAAAATCTCGGGGCCATACAGCTTCTCGATCATCTTGCGGGGAGCCTTGCCCTTGCGGAAGCCCTGGATATTGATGGAAGCGGCATTCTTGCGATAAGAGCGCTGGCAGGCAGCCTCAAACACATCGGCCTCCACGGTGATGGACAGAGCCACCTGATTCTTTTCTTTCTTTTCAACCTTGGTCAGTTTCACTTGCGTGTCCTCCTTGTGAACTTACAAATATAAATTATTTTATTCTCTGATCTGCATGGGGCGGAAGCCCAGCGCATCGGCAGAAACCACGGCGTAATGCACGCCGTGGCGTGTTCCGTTAAACGCGCCCCGCAGGCTGTCGCCGTGCAGATGTCCGTAAAACACCCGCTGTACCGGGTAACGGGACAGGATCTCCGTGATCTGCGGAACCTCCGCCCCGGCAAACACCGGCGGATAGTGGAGGAAGCAGTCGATCTCCTCCGTCCCCTGCTGAACGGCCATTTTCAAAGAGGCCTCCAGCCGGATGAGCTCCCGCCTGAAGATCTTGTCGTCTCCTGCGGCAGGGTCGTTTTTGTCATAAAACCAGCCCCGTGTGCCGCAGAGCGCAACACTCTTATAAAAGTAACAGGAATTGTGCAAAAAATCAATGGTTTCGATGCGATTTTCCGCAAAAAATCGCTTCATTTTCGAAACGGTCTCCCACCAGTAGTCATGATTTCCCTTCAGCAGCAGCTTTTTTCCGGGAAAGCTGTCCAGCAGACGAAAGTCCGGTAGGGCCTCCTCCAGACTCATGCCCCAGGAAAAATCCCCCGCCACCACCAGTACATCCTCCGGCGAAAGCACCGAAAGGGCCTCTACCAGCTTGTCCCGGTAGCCGCACCACGCGCCACCGAAGATATCCATGGGCTTGTCGCACCCCTCGGAAAAGTGGGTGTCTCCGATCACATACAGCGCCATGGCAGCCTCCCTTCGTGCCGGTCATTCAAAAGCATTTTCGATATGGTTAATGCGGCCGGTATCGGTATAGATCTCGATGACATCAAACCGGGCAGGAGCAGTGCAGTCGTGAGACGCCAGCCAGCTGGCCGCAGCCCTGCGCAGCTTTTCCTGCTTCGCAGGCGTCACCGCATCGGCTGCCGCGCCGAAGCGGTCATTCTGCCGCAGCTTGACCTCCACAAAGATCACCAGCTCCCGCTTCCGCGCGATCAGATCCAGCTCCCCGAAGCGACAGCGATAATTGGCTCCGATGACGGCATAGCGCTTGTTCCGCAGATACTCCGCGGCCAGCGCCTCGCCCTCCCGGCCGGTCATGGTGGTGTTCATGGCTCATCCCTCCCCAGCAGCTTTTTCAAAAAGGTCTGCCGATGGGCGGGACAGGGGCCGTATCGCAGCACCAGCTCCCGGTGCAATTTGGTGGGATAGCCCTTGTGCTTTGCGAACTGATATTGGGGATAC
>CAZDUQ010000036.1:2859-10234 GCA_964508665.1 uncultured Oscillospiraceae bacterium
AATCCTCCGGCGGCAGCTCCAGGGTGATGCGTCCCAGCTTGCCCGCCCGGAATTCGTCCAGCAGCGTCCGCGCCATGCGCAGGGTGTCATATTCGTTTTTGCCGGCCAGGAAGCCCCGCTTTTTGGCCAGCTCAGTCAGTGTCTCATAGGGATGCTCACCATCGACCGCTGTAATGCCGTATCGCTTTACAACAGCGCCGGGAGCGCAGGTTTCCAGCCGTACCAGCAGCCGACAGGCCAGATCCTCCAGATCCAGGATCTCATCCCGGATAGTGCCGGTAAACGCCAGCAGGAAGCCCATCTCATCGCTTTCGATCTTGGGCCAGAGCATCCCCGGCGTATCCATAAAATCAAAGCCACCGGGTAGCGAGAACCACTGCTTGCCCCGGGTGACCCCCGGCTTGTCGGCGGCCACGGCAGCCTTTTTGCCCAAAAGCCGGTTGATGAAGGAGCTTTTGCCCACATTAGGGATGCCCATGATCATGATGCGAATGGACTTCCCCACCTGTCCCTTGGCCTCCTGCCGGGCGATCAGCTCCTGACAGGTCTTTCTGGCACAGGCGGTGAACTGCTTCAAAAAGCCACCCTTCCGGCTGTCGGCCTCCATGACCACATAGCCCTGGGCGCGGTAATAAGCCGCCCACCGCACGGTGGCGGCCGGATCGGCCTGGTCGGCGCGGTTGAGCACCAGCATCCGCCGCTTGTCCCGGCAGAGCCGGTTCAGATCGGGATTGCGTGAGGACAGCGGGATGCGGGCATCGATGATCTCGCACACCATGTCCACATTTTTCAGATCGTCCGCCATGACCCGGCGGGTCCGGGCCATATGGCCGGGATACCAGTTGATGCTCATGACAGCCTGCCGATCTTGTTCAGGGGCCAGATGCGGAACAACGCCCGACCGATGACCCGTTCATTTTTGATTTGTCCCACAAACTGCATACGGCTGTCCGAGCTGTGATTGCGATTATCTCCCGCCACAAACACGTGCCCCTCCTCAATGGTCAGAGGATAGCTCTGATCGCCCCGGTTTTCCGGCCAGATGGCCTCCTTGGCATAGGGCTCATACAGCTCCTCCCCGTTGACCATCATATAGCCGCTGTCGCTGATATCCACCACATCACCGGCTACAGCAATAACGCGCTTGACCAGTGCTTCATTCTCAAATCCATCAGAGGTGCACACCACGATGTCGCCCCGCTGGGGCTCATCATAGCCGATGACCTGCAGGATCAGCTGGTCGCCCTCGTACAGGGTGTCCTGCATGGAGCGCCCGTGCACGCCAGACAGGCGGAAGAAAAAGGTATTCAGGCACACCAGCACAGCCAGCGCCGCCGTCAGGGCCTGCGCCCAGAAAAACAGCTCGCCGGCCAGCGTGTTGCGCTCGTTCTTTCCGGTCTTATTCTTGGTTTTCTTGCTCATTTACTGCTCCTTTCCGAAGCACAGCGCCAGGCCGTCATTAAAATAAGAGGGACAGGCGAGCCCGTCCCTCAGATTTTTGCAAGACTTAGATGTCCTCTTTAACTTTGGCGGCCTTGCCCACACGGTCACGCAGATAGTACAGCTTCGCGCGGCGGACCTTACCCTTTCTGACGACCTCGACCTTTTCCACATTGGGAGAATGGATGGGGAAGGTCTTTTCCACACCTACGCCGTAGGACATACGACGGACGGTAAAGGTCTCCTGAATGCCGCCGTGCTTCTTGGCGATGACGGTACCCTCGAAGATCTGGACGCGCTCGCGGGAGCCTTCCTTGATGCGGTTGTGAACCTTAACGGTATCACCGATGTTGAACTTGTCGGCCTCGGTCTTCAGCTGGCCGTCGGTCAGATGCTTGATCAGATCCATGGTTCTAATTTCCTTTCAATCATAGATGTTCGTGCCCGGACGCTGCCGATGCAGAGGAACACCCGTAATAATAGCTAAATTATAATACCACAGTGCAAGTAAAAATGCAACTGTTTTTCAGCGATTTTGCCAGAAAATTTGCAGATTTTCGTCCAGAATGACGGTGCGGATATAGCGTGCCACAGCATCAGCCTCCACCAGACCGGCGTTTTTCAACGCCTGGGTCAGATACATGGGGTTCAGGGGATCGTTGCCCGCCGCCAGCACGCAGCGGCACAGGGTCTTCTCCCCTTCCGGCGCAAAGGACAGCTGCCGGATGTAATCCCGCAGATCCACCTCCCGGCGGCCCCGCTTGGAGCGTTTTTCCAGCAGCACCGGCTGCTCAAACAGCCGCGCCATGGCCCCGGTATCGCCGCCCGGCAGCAGGATCTCGTAAGCGCACAGCGCCACCTCCCGCACCGGACGGTCGGCCGCGCCGGCAAACAGCACCCGCATCCCTTCGGGCAGTGCTTCATTCATCCGCTGCATAAAGTTTTCCGGGATGGCATCACACACCAGATCCAGATCGCACAGATCGCACACCGTCTCGTAGCCGGTGGACAGCGGCACCAGGATGGACATCTCGATATGGGGATTAAACCCCTGAGAATACTTCACCGGGATGCCCGCCCGGACAAAGCTGCGCTGCAGCGCCTTCATCAGATCCAGATGAGAGATATACGCGGCTGTGCCGCGCTTTTCAAAGCAGAAGCGAAGCTTAAACATCGCACTTACCTCCTCCCGTCAGGCTCAGGGCGCCGCAGCCGCGGCAGCCGGCCTTGCAGTCGGGGGTAGCGACCCCCAGCCGGGCCTGTTCCAGTTCACTGTAAAGATAGCGCTTGGTGACGCCGGAAGAAATGTGATCCCAGGGCAGGATTTCGTCCTGTTCCAGCTCCCGGTTGGCGTAAAAGGCCGGGTCGATGCCGGTGTCGGCAAAGGCCTGCATCCAGGCATCGAAGTTGAAGTTCTCCTCCCAGCCGTCCAGACGGCAGCCCAGCTGCCAGGCCCGCTGCAAAACGGCACTCAGCCGCCGGTCACCCCGGGCCAGCACCGCCTCCAGAAAGGAGGTCTTATATTCGTGGATGGAATAGGTCACGCCCTTGATGTTCAGGCTCTTCATCAGCAGCTCCTTGCGGCGGGCGGCCTCGTCAGCGGAGATCTGGCCCAGCCACTGGAAGGGCGTCTGGGCCTTGGGCACGAAGATGGAGATGCCCACATTGATCCGCAGCCCCCGGGCCTTGTTTTTGGCGTGCTCCCGGAAGGTTGCCTGCACGTGCCGCACGATCTGTGAGATGCCCAGCAGGTCATCATCAGTCTCGGTGGGCAGACCCATCATGAAATACAGCTTGACGCCGTTGTACCCGGCTGCGAAGGCCAGCTTGCAGGCCTCCAGCAGATCCTCCTCCCGCAGGTTTTTGTTGATCACATCCCGCAGGCGCTGGGTTCCGGCTTCGGGCGCGAAGGTCAGGCCGCTCTTGCGCACCTTCTGGATATTCTGGGCCAGCTCCAGATTGAAGGAGTCGGCCCGCATGGAGGGCAGTGCCAGATTGACGTGCATGGGCTCCAGCTTGTCCACCAGACTTTCGCACAGCGTCTCCAGATGGGGATAGTCGCTGGAACTCAGGCTGGTGAGAGAGACCTCGTCCCAGCCGGTGGAGGCGATGAGGGCCTCGGCCTGCTTTTTCAGCGTTTCGGGCTTTCTGGCCCGGATGGGGCGGTAGGTGTACCCCGCCTGGCAGAAGCGGCAGCCCCGGCGGCAGCCCCGGAACAGCTCGATCATGGCCCGGTCAAAGACGATATCGGTGGAGGGGACGATGAATTTTTCGGGATAATAGGCCTTGTCCAGATCCTTCACCACCCGCTTGCGCACTACGGCGGGAGCGCCGTCCTTGGGCGTGATGGCGGTGACGGAGCCGTTTTCGCCGTAGGTGATGTCGTACAGCGACGGGACATACACGCCCTCGATCTGCGCGGCCTTCTTCAGAAAGTCCCTCTTGCTCTCACCCGCGTCCCGGCAGGCCCGGTACAGCTCCAGCAGCTGGGGCATGACCTCCTCCCCCTCGCCGATGGTGATGAGATCGAAGAAATCGGCCATCGGCTCAGCGTTGTAAACGCAGGGGCCACCGGCGATGACCAGCGGCTTCAGGCTCTCCCGGTCGGTAGCGCGCTGGGGCACACCGGCCAGATCCAGCATATTCAGCACGCCGGTATAATTCATCTCATATTGCAGGGTGAAGCCCAGAATGTCAAACTCCCCCACCGGGTCGCCGCTTTCCAGCGCATACAGCGGCTGGCCCCGCAGGCGCATCTGCTCCTCCATGTCCAGATACGGGGCATAGGCCCGCTCACACCAGACCCCCTCCATGCCGTTCAGCAGGCCATAGAGGATCTTGGAGCCCAGATGGGACATTCCGATCTCATACAGATCGGGAAAGCAGAAGGCAAAGCGCACATCCACCTGCGCCTTATCCTTATAAATCGCGTTATATTCGCCGCCGGTATACCGGGCGGGCTTGCGCACGTGCTCCAGACACGCGCGGATAGTATCGTTCATAACTTCCTCCCAAATCACAGCTTGAATATTCATTTTACCAGCTTTTTTGGAAGGTGTAAAGCCTTTTTTGTGGGGCACTGCAGCAGCAGTACCCCGCCGGTGGCCAGCAGGGTGGGATTTCCCGCCGTTTTCAGCGTCCACAGGCCCAAAAGCGCCAGCCCGGCGCCCAGCACCCCGCCGAAAAGCGCCGTCGCCCACGCGCCCCGCAGCGGAAAGCGGCGCTCCAGCAGGGCGCACAGCACCCGGCCGCCGTCCAGCGGTAGCGCAGGCAGCAGATTGAGCAGCGCCAGCGTCAGATGACAGCCGATAAAGCGGTACAGCCAGTCTGTCGGCCACCGCCGCGCCGCCCCGGCACACACCAGCGCCCACAGAAGGTTGGCTCCCGGCCCGGCCAGCGCCAGCAGCGCCTCTCCCCCATAGGACAGCCTTCCCCGCCAGCGGAGCTCCGCCCCGGACAGCCGCAGGCGCACCTCCTCCACCCGGCCGCCCAGCAGCCGCAGCGCCAGCAGATGTCCCCCCTCGTGCAGCACTGCCGCCGCCAGAAATAAAAGCGGCCAGCCCCGGCCGGTGAGGGGCGTCAGCAGCCCCCACAGCAGAAACAGCGGACTGGCCGAAAGACGCGGGCCGCGTCGGCCGGCCATCCTCATTGTCCGCCAAAGCCCAGGATCCGCTGTCCAAACACCGCCACGGTATCGCCCTCCTGTCCGGAAAAGCTGCGGCCCAGAGTCTCCAGCGCCGCGCCGTAATCCCACTGCTGCCAGGCGGCCAGCAGCTGCTCCCGCAGGGCCACGATGGGCTCGCTGCCGCCATAGGCAATGAGCAGGGCCAGTGCCGCCGCCAGCAGCACAAGGAATCGGCCCCGGCCGCCGCCGGGCCGCCAGGCGTATTCTCTCCCGTATTTCATGCTACAGAATGATGCAGATCAGTCCGCCGCTGCCCTCGTTGATGATGCGCTCCAGCGTGTTTTGCAGCCGGGCGCGGGAGCCATCGGGCATTTTGTACAGCTTGGCGGTCAGCCCCTCGTTCACCAGTTCGCCCAGAGATTTGCCGAACAGATTGCTGTCCCACAGCTTCTCCGGTGTATCGCGGAAGGTCTCCATCAGGGAGTTCACCAGTTCCTCCGACTGCTTCTCCGAACCGACGATGGGATTGATCTCGGTCTCCACATTGGTCATGATCATGTGGATGCTGGGCGCGCTGGCTTTGAGCCGGATGCCGAAGCGCCCGCCCTGGCAGGTGATCTCCGGCTGCTCCAGACGCATTTCCTCCCGCTGGGGCATGACGATGCCGTAGCCGGTGCGCCGCACCTGCTCCAGCGCGGCCGACACCTGCTCATATTCCCGCCGGGTGGCGGTGAGACTGCACAGCAGCGGCAGCAGGTCGCTCTCGCCGCGGATCTCCACGCCCGAGCGCTGGCTGAGCATCTGATAATACAACGTCTGGGGCACCGTCACCCCGATGCGCACCGTGCCGTCGCCAAGGTCGCTCTCCTGTAAAAGCGCCTGCTCCACCCACTGGCAGGCGCACAGCCGCTCCACCTGCTCCCGGGCATCCCGCATCCGGACGATGCGCCCGCAGGTTTCGTAAATGCTCTGATACAGGCCCGCCTGCAAGGGGTCGTCGGCGGGCAGCATGGTCACCCAGGGCGGCAGCGCCACTCGATATTCCCGCGCCGGGAACTCCCGCAGCACGGCGGACAGCACTTCCTCAATCCCGTCCCGGGTCAGCTGCTGACAGTTGGCCGTCAGGCAGGAGACGCCGTAGCGTTCCTCCAGCTGTCGCCGCAGCGTCTGGGTCTCCCGCTCGGCGGGATGGGCGCTGTTCAGCAGCAGGCAGAAGGGCTTGCGGATGTCCTGCAATTCCCGGATGATGCGCTCCTCCGCCTGGGCATAATCATCCCGGGCCAGCTCGGTGAAGCTGCCGTCGGTGGTGACCACCACGCCGATGGTGCTGTGCTCGCAGATCACCTTGCGGGTGCCCAGCTCGGCCGCCTGGGCCAGGGGGATCTCCTGGGGGAACCAGGGCGTGTGTACCATGCGGGGCTGGTCGCCCTCCTGCTGGCCCAGCGCCCCCTCCACCAGATAGCCTACGCAGTCGATGAGCCGCAGATCCAGGCCCGCGCCGTCCTCCAGCGTGATGTGGGCCGCCTCCTCCGGGACGAACTTGGGCTCGGCGGTCATGATGGTCTTTCCCGAGCCGCTCTGGGGCAGCTCATCCCGCGCCCGCTCCCGCTGATAGACATCCTCCATCCCCGGCAGCACCAGCTGCTCCATAAAGCTCTTGATAAAGGTGGATTTTCCCGTCCGCACCGGCCCCACCACGCCGATATAGATGTCTCCCGCCGTCCGGGTGGCGATATCCTGATAGATCGTGCTTTTTGTCATATATCCATCCTCTTTTCGCTGATATCGTTTGCTTCAGCCTATGTGCTGCGGGGAGAAAATATGTTGCCGGGCTGCGGTTTTTCCCAGTCCGGCATATTCCCCGTTCCCCACCGCATAAGCTCCTTCAGGCGGCGCGTCGGCGCAAAGTTTTCGGAAAAGTCACGGCTTATTCATTGACTTTCCCGGCCGTAGCCATTATTATGATAGAGGAAATAATTGTTTTGTATGCAAGGGAGGCATGCCCCATGAAAGAAGAAGTGATCCTGCGGCAGATCATCGACCAGTGCGACGATTCCCTGCGGGACGTGTTCCTGCGCCGCATGGATGTGGCCGTCCGTCTGACCCGGCTGGAGGACTCCGGCGCCGGGATCTATGACGAGGAGCGCATCGATGAGGTGCTGCGGCATGTGACCTATGGTCTGTCTCCCGAGCTGACCATTCGCGCCAATTCCCTCTGGACCACGCTGATGCGCATGACCCGCGGGCACCAGTACCGCCATGTCATCAACAATACCCCCGACCTGCTGCTGCCCCACGAGCACGATCTGG
>CAZDUQ010000037.1:0-3619 GCA_964508665.1 uncultured Oscillospiraceae bacterium
TCGCCATCTCGGCCTAAGAGCCGCCCTGCGGGCGGTTGGCCTCGAAACGCGCCTGTGGGCGCAGCCTTACCCCCTAACGACCGCTCAGGCGCCGCGGGGCTCGCTACTCGTTCTTTCTCGGGAAGCCAACAGAAAGACGCACGCCCCGTCACCCCCGTCCAACCCCCGTCCCCGGGGTATGCCCTCCACGGCCAGGGGGCCGCAGCCCCCTAAGCAGTGGCCGTCGAGGGTCTGGGGCACATCGGAAGTGCCCCGGCGGCCTTTGGCTACTTTCCGCCGGTGGAAAGTAACGCGGGGTTTGGGGGCGCAGCCCCCATCGCTCCCCGGGGCTGCAAGCCCCGCGTATCCCCCGCAGGGAAGAGAAGGAAAATGGCAGCCGCCGCACTGACGGAGAACGGGCAGTCTTACGACCGCATCAGGCACCCTTCCCCCCGCACCCAATTCCCGCCGAAAGGATGTTTTCTGTTATGACCGTACAAACCATGCTGGGCCTGCTGGGCGAGGGCTTCCTCACCACGCTGGCCATCTTTTTTCTCACGCTGATCGGCTCGCTGCCGCTGGGACTGGCGGTCTATTTTGGCAAAAAGGCCCCCATCGCCCCCCTGCGGTGGGTGGTCAACACCTATATTTCCATCATGCGCGGCACGCCCCTGATGCTCCAGCTGATGGTGGTCTATTTCGGCCCCAATCTGCTGCTGGGGGTGACGCTGCCCTCCAACTGGCGCTTTCTGGCCGTGATCGTGGGCTTTGTCATCAATTACGCCGC
The DNA here is from genome assembly GCA_964508665.1 of uncultured Oscillospiraceae bacterium. Taxonomy (GTDB): domain Bacteria; phylum Bacillota; class Clostridia; order Oscillospirales; family Butyricicoccaceae; genus UBA4644. The sequence continues at coordinate 767 of CAZDUQ010000037.1, forward strand.
CTATTTCGCCGAGATCTACCGGGGCGGCATCGAATCCATCCCTCAGGGGCAGTACGAGGCGGCGCAGGTGCTGGGCTATACCCGCGCCCAGACCTTCTGCAAGATCATCCTGCCCCAGATGGTCAAGCGGGTGATGCCCTCGGTCACCAACGAGGTCATCACGCTGGTCAAGGACACCTCTCTGGCGTCGGTCATCGGTGTGGTGGAGATGTTCACCCGGGCCAAGCAGATCAACAGCGCCCCCGGCGGCATGGGGCTTTTGGCCTTTCTGGCCGCCGGTGTGATCTATTACATCTTCAACTTTCTTGTCACCCTGGGGATGGAACGGGTGGAGAAGATGCTGTCCTATTATCGCTGAGGAGGGGTGCGCATGAAACTCTTGTCCATGCAAAATGTGAAAAAGGCATACGGAGAAAATCAGGTGCTGCGGGACATCAGCCTTTCGGTGGAGGAGGGCCAGGTGCTGGCTATCATCGGCCCCTCCGGCTCGGGGAAGTCCACCCTTCTGCGCTGCGCCACCCTGCTCACCGACATGACCGACGGCACTTTGACCTATCTTGACCGGACGGCGGCCGAAAGCGTGGACGGCAGAGCGGTCTATGCCGGAAAGGAGCAGCTGCGGCAGGTGCGGGCGATCTTCGGACTGGTGTTCCAGAGCTTTCACCTGTTCCCCCACTACACCGTGCTGAAAAATCTCACCGACCCCCAGATCACCGTTTTGGGCCGGGACAGGGCACAGGCGGAAAGCAAGGCCCGCGCCCTGTTGGAAAAAATGGGCCTGGCGGACAAGGCGGACGCCTATCCCTGCGAGCTTTCCGGCGGACAGCAGCAGCGGGTGGCCATTGCCCGCGCCCTGGCCATGGATCCCCGCATCCTGTTTTTTGACGAGCCTACCTCCGCGCTGGATCCCGAGCTCACCGGCGAGGTACTGAAGATCATCCGGGAGCTGGCGCAGGAGAACATGACCATGGTCATCGTCACCCACGAGATGGCCTTTGCCCGGGATGTGGCCGACCGGGTGATCTTCATGGACGGCGGCGTCATCGTGGAGGAGGGCACCCCCCAGCAGGTGCTGGACACGCCGCAGCACGCCCGCACCCAGCATTTTTTACAGCGCTATACCCGGCAATAAGCGAAAATCGCGTCAAATCCGTCCCCCTGTTCCCGCAGAGGGACGGCGCTTTTTGTCAGAAAAAACCGGCGTTTTGCTGTTGTATCTTTTGGGGAAAACGATTATAATGATAAAATACAAATGCCATCGGAAGGAGCGCGGCCTGTGGTCATTCTGGTCATCGGCGATGTGGTGGGGGATCCCGGGATGGATCTTCTCTGCCGTCGTCTGGGAAAGCTGAAAAGAGAGGTGGAAGCCGATCTGACCGTCGTCAACGGCGAAAACGCCACCCCCGTGGGCAAGGGCATCACCCCACAGCTGGCCGAGGAGCTGTTCAACGCCGGGGCCGATGTGATCACTCTGGGCAATCACACCTTTGCCAACCGGCAGATCTGTGATTATCTGGACGAGCAGCCCCGCATCCTGCGTCCTCTGAATTACCCGCCCCGGCAGCCCGGTCAGGGCAGCGTGGTGGTGGAGTGCCGGGGAAAGCAGGTGTGCGTCTGCAATTTGCAGGGCCGGGTGGGCATGGATTACATCCCCTCCGATCCCTTTGCCGCCGTTGACCGGCTGCTGAAGGAGCAGCAGGCCGACCTGTATCTGGTGGATTTCCACGCCGAGGCCACCTCGGAAAAGCAGGCCATGGGCTGGCATCTGGCCGGCCGGGCGGCCGCCGTCTGGGGCACCCACACCCATGTGCCCACCGCCGATGCAAGAGTGCTGCCCGGCGGCACCGGCTATATCACCGATATCGGCATGACCGGCGGTACCGATTCGGTCATCGGCGTCCGGTGGGAGCAGAGCGTGGCCATGTTCCGCGGGGAGCTGGGCCAGCGGTTCCGCCCCTCAGAGCAGAACTGCCGCGTTCAGGGCGCGGTCTTTACCATAGACGAACAGGGAAAATGCGTCTCCGCCCGCCGGGTGGAGATCTCGTGAGAAAAGGAGCAGCACAGTATGTCTGAACTTCGCAAGCAGGTCCAGGAGGATCTGATCTACTACACCTCGCCGCAGCTTTCGGTCTATCCCAAATTGCGGCACGCCTTTTTCACCCGTAAGGGCGGCCTTTCTTCCGGCCCCTACGAGAGCCTGAACTTCCGCTTCAACAGCCGGGACGACAGGGAGACCGTGCTGAAGAACTTTGATATCGCAGCTCATGTGCTGGGCTCGGACAGGGAGCATGTGACCCGCACCTGCCAAATGCACACCGATCACATTGCGCAGGTGACCGAGGCCTCCGGCTTTGTTCAGCTGGGGGGCGAGGAGGGCGTGGATGCCCTGATCACCAATATCCCCGGCGCGGTGCTGTGCGGCTTTTATGCCGACTGCCAGCTGATCCTGCTGTATGACCACAAGCACCGGGCCTGCGGACTGGTGCACGCCGGCTGGCGGGGCATCGCTCAGGAGATCACCCGCAAGACCATCGAGCGCATGACCCAGTGCTACGGCTCCGACCCGGCCGAGATGATCGCGGCGGTGGGCCCCTCCATCTGCCGCTCCTGCTTTGCCACCGACGACGATGTGCCCGACCGGATGCGGGAAACCTTCGGCGGTATGGTGCAGGAGTATATGTACCGAGAAGGGGACAAATGGCGGGTGGATCTGAAGAACATCACCTATTCCATGCTGCTGCGGGCCGATATTCTGCCCTATAACATCGACATCTCCAACCTGTGCCCCTGCTGCGGGGATAAAAGCCTGTTCTGGTCCCACCGCCGTCAGGGCGAGGAGCGGGGCGTGCAGGC
>CAZDUQ010000037.1:3719-8300 GCA_964508665.1 uncultured Oscillospiraceae bacterium
GTCAGTCTGGTGGCCGGCATGACCATCGGCTCGGGTATTTATTATCTGGGCAGCTATGTTCTGGAGCGCACCAACATGACCCAGGGCGCGGCCCTGCTGTGCTGGATCATCGGCGGCATCGTCTCCATTCTGGGCGGTCTGTGCTTTGCCGAGCTGGGGGCGGAAATGCCCGTCCAGGGCGGCATGACCACCTACCTTTCCCGGGCGTATCATCCCTGTGTCGGCTTTATCAACGGCTTCAGCGGCTTTCTGCTGACGGCCTCCGGCTCCATCGCCTCGCTGGCCATGGCGGCGGTCATTCCCTTTCAGGAGGAATTTGAACTCAGCGAGCTGTGGACAAAGGTCATCGCCATCGCTCTGATCCTGTTCTTTACCTGGTTCAATCTGCGGGGCGTCAAGGGTGCCTCCCGGTTTCAGGATTTCACCATGGTGGTGCGGGTCATCCCGCTGATCCTGGTGATCTTTCTGGGCATTTTCTTTGGCAGACAGACGGTGGATCTGAGCGTGACGCCCGCCATGGGCGGTGATCTGTCCATCTCCAACTGCATCAAGGTCATCGGCTTTGCCACCTTTGCCTCGCTGTGGGCCTATGAGGGCTGGACTAACCTGAACACTGTGGCCGGAGAGATGAAGCGGCCCAAGCGGGATCTTCCGCTGGCCATCATCCTGTCCATGGGCTTTATCACGCTGGTGTATACCCTGTTCAACTTTGCCGTCTACCGGGTTATTCCTGGGGCGGAGATCAATGAGATGATCGCCGGCGGCTCCATCTATTTGGGCAAGGAGACCGCCTTCCGCGTGATGGGCAGCTTTGGCAAATGGATCGTGATGATCGGAATGTGCGTGGGCATCATCGGCACGGTGAACGGCGACTGCCTGGTGTTCCCCCGTACATATTACGCCATGGCAAAGGGCGGATACTTCTGGAAGTCCTTTGGCACGCTGAACGCCAACGGCGTGCCCCAGGTGTCCATGCTGTGGTCCTCCGGCATCGCCATCGTGCTGGTCGTCTTCAACGACCTGCAATCCCTCACCGACCTGCTGGTCACCACCAGCGCCCTGCTGAACCTGATGGCCATTATCGCGGTGCTGATCTTCCGCAGGAAGTATCCCGACATGGAGCGGCCCTATAAGGTCTGGGGCGGTGTGCCCACTATCATCATCACCATTTTGTGCTTCGTGGTGCTGCTGGTGAACAATCTGGTGTCCGATTTCCGCGGCTCCATCGTCGGCTTCCTGATCCCGCTGCTGTGCATCCCCTTCTACTTCTACTTCAGAAAGAAGAACGGCGGCATGGACTACAGCGAGGAAAACGAGGGTCTGGAATAATCACGCTGTCAAAGCACCCCCGGAGCCTGTAAGGTGTTCCGGGGGTGCTTCCGTTGTATTGCTTTTCAGAGCTGCTGCGGTCGGAGGACGAGCGTGGCGCGGGGCAGGTCGGGGGTGATGTCCAGCGTGCTGCCGGGCAGTTTCTGGCAGTCGGGGCGGCGGGCGAGGAACTCCGTCAGCGGGCGCAACACGGGGAAGCCCATCTCTTCCCGGCGATAATGCATGGGAATGACGGTCTTTACCCGCAGCCGGTCAGCCAGGGCAGATGCCTGTCCGGGGTCGAGGGTATAGGTGCCGCCCACCGGGAGCAGCGCCACATCCAGCGCACCCAAGGCCTCAATGGCGTTGTCGTCCAGATCGTGGCCCAGATCGCCGAAGTGGGCCACCCGGATGTCCTGATATTCCAGCACATGGATGGTGTTCGGCCCCCGCAGCGCGCCCTTTCGGTCATCGTGAAAGCAGGGGAAGGCGTGGACGGTGAAGGGGTCGGGACGCAGATCAAGGGGTGCGGGAATGCCCTCTGCCCAGTTGTGATCGGCGTGGTCATGGCTGCACAGCACCCGGTTGGCGGAGATCTCCAGCCGCCCCAGTCCGGGGACATAATCGGGGGCATAAGGGTCCAGCAGCACGCGGTAGCCCTCGGCCTCCAGAGCAAAGCAGGCGTGGCCAAAATAAGTCAGCTTCAGCATGGTCAGGCTCCTTTCCTGATGCGCCGGGTCAGGCCCGGGCGGGATTTTCTCCGGGGCGCTTGTGCTTTGCCCCGATGTCTGTTATAATCTCATTATAGAAAAGAACCGCTTTATTTGCAAGAAAATCTCACAGGAGGTGTAAGAACCTATGATCTCACAAGCCCTTGCTTCCTCGGTGCTGGCCGCCGCGCTGGAGACCGGCGGCGATTTCTCCGAGCTGTTTCTGGAGGACACCGAGAGCAATACCGTTTCCATGATGGGCGGAACGGTGGAAAACGCCGCCTATGTCCGCCGCCACGGGGCGGGCATTCGGGTGCTGAAGGGTACCCGCTACGCCTACGCCTATACCGCCGACACCTCGGAGCAGGCCCTGCTGGCCACCGCACGGGCGGCGGCCGCCGCCATTGCAGGGGATGGGCAGCACGATGTGCAGCCTTTCGCAGTCACCGACTGCCGGAAGGCGCCTGTTTTGCCCGCCTCTCAGGTGAACAACGACCGCCGGGTGGCCTGGCTGCGTCAGGCATCCTCCGCCGCCAAGAGCCACTCCACGGAGATCACTCAGACGGTGGCCAGCCTGATGGATGTGGATCAGCGGGTGCTGATCTGCAACTCGGAGGGCGTGTTTGCCTATGACCGCCGCCCCCGCACCCGCATCGTCATCCAGGCTGTTGCCTCTGACGGCGTACAGGCTCAGACGGGCCGCCGTTCTCCCGGACGGGGCTGCGGCTATGAGCTGTTTGACACGGTGGACCCCGCCCAGCTGGGCGCACAGGCGGCCAAAAGCGCCGTCACCATGCTCCACGCCAAGGACTGCCCCGCCGGCGTGTTCCCCGTGGTGATCGACGGCGGCTTCGGCGGCGTCATCTTCCATGAGGCCTGCGGCCATTCGCTGGAGGCCACCTCGGTCTCCCGCGGCAACAGCGTCTTTTGTGGAAAGCTGGGGCAGCAGATCGCCGCCTCCTGCGTCACTGCCGTGGATGACGGCATCATGCCCGGCGAATGGGGCACCATCGGCGTGGACGACGAGGGCACTCCCTCCCGCCGCCGGGTGCTCATTGAAAACGGCATCCTGAAGAGCTATATGGTGGATCTGCTGGGCGGCCGGAGAATGGGCATGGAGTCCACCGGCTCCTCCCGTCGGCAGGATTACACCTTTGCCCCCACCTCCCGCATGACCAACACCTTCATCGCCCCCGGGCAGGACGACCCGGAGGAGATGCTGCGCACCATGGGCGAGGGCCTGTTTGCCGCCTCCATGGGCGGCGGCAGCGTTAACCCCCTCACCGGCGAGTTCAACTTCGCGGTGGACGAGGGATATTGGGTGAAGGACGGAAAGATCCTCTGTCCCGTGCGGGGCGCTACCCTTATCGGCAAGGGTCATGAGGTGCTGATGAACATCGACCGGGTGGGCCGGGAGATGTGGATGGCCCCGGGCATGTGCGGTTCCCTTTCGGGCAGCGTGCCCACCAATGTGGGCCAGCCCCGCATCCGTGTTTCTTCCATCATCGTTGGCGGCAAGGGAGGTGCCTTATAATATGACTTATGAAGCATATCGCGACGCGCTGATGGCGTGCGCGCTGGAAAAAGGATGTGACGCCGCCGAGGTCTATGCCCAGGAGGGCTCGGAATTTTCGGTGGAGGTCATGGAGCAGCAGATCGACAGCTACAGCGTCAGCCGCAGTCTGGGGCTCTCTCTCCGGGTGAGTCTGGAGGGCAAAAACGGCTACGCCTATACCGAGCTGCTGGAGGAGCCCGAAGCGCTGGTGGCGCGGGCCATGGACAACGCCCGTGCCAGCGAGAGCACCGATGTCCACCCCATGCAGGGCCCGGCGGAGTATCCCGCCGTTGTCCGGCCGGAAAGTCCCCTTGCCGATATGAGCGACGCCCAGCGCATCGATCTGGCCATGGAGCTGGAGCGTAAGGCGCTGGCCGCCGATCCCCGAGCCTCCCGCGTGGCAGGCAATCAGGTGACCTTTACCGCCGGCCGGACCTATATCGCCAACACACTGGGTCTGCGAGCCAGCCGGGAAGAGGGCATCTCCCTGTGCTACACCAATCCTGTTCTCACCGAGAGCGGACAGATGCAGGATGGCTTCGCCTTCCGCTGTGGGGCGGAGGTCTTTGATCTGGACGGCTGCGCCCGGGCGGCTGCCGACGACGCCGGGCGCAAGTTCGGCGCCTCCAATGTGCCCTCCGGCGAATATCCCATTCTGCTGGAAAAGCACGCCGCTTCCAGCCTGCTGAACGGCTTCTTCTCCCTGTTTTCCGGCGAGGCCGCACAGAAGGGTCTTTCTCTGCTGGCAGACAAGGTGGGCCAGACCATCGCCGCCCCCTGCGTTTCCATGGTGGACGATCCCATGCTGGCTGCTAACCCCCGGTCCTTTGACGACGAGGGCGTGCCCTCCATCCGCACTCAGGTGGTGGAAAACGGTGTGCTGCGCACCCTGCTGCACAATCTGAAGACCGCCGCCAAGGCGGGCTGCGCCTCTACCTCCAACGGCGGCCGGGCCTCTGTGGCCTCTCCGGTGGGCGTTTCTCCCTCCAATTTCTTCATCGTCCCCGG
>CAZDUQ010000037.1:8400-10098 GCA_964508665.1 uncultured Oscillospiraceae bacterium
CAGGAATGGACGAAATTTTCCGCCAGTGCGGCGCTTTCCGCCAGAGGACGCCCCCGCAGCAGTCCGCCGCATAACACGCTGGCAAACAGGTCGCCGGTGCCGGGATAGGACACCTCCACGCAGGAGTTCTCAGTGATGTGCAGCGTGCCGTCGGCAGCATCCAGACAAAGGGAGCCGGTCTTATCCCCCCGACGGTAGCCGGTGAGCACCACCGAACGGCGGCCCTCTAAACTGAGACGGCGCACCGCCTCCTCGGCAGAAACCGCGCCGGTGCGGATGGCGTCGCCGGGCAGGCCCAGCAGAAAGGCAGCCTCGGTGGCGTTGGGGGTTATCACATGGGCGCGGCGGGCCAGGTGGCCCATGCCCGCGATGAGCTCCGGGCCGTAGGTGGCATAAGCCGCGCCGTCGTCCCCCATGACGGGATCCACCAGCAGCAGGGTTTCCGGCCGGGCAAAATCGTCAAAAAAGCGCTCCACCAGAGCGATCTGCCGTTCGCTGCCCAAAAAGCCGGTATAAATGCCGTCAAACCGGGCGTCCACCGTCTTCCAATGGGCAGCGATGGGCTCCATCTGATCGGTCATATCCAAAAAAGTGTAACCCGAAACGCCGCCGGTCTGGCTGGACAGCACGGCGGTGGGCAGCGGCGCGCACTGGCAGCCCATCACCGAAAGCACCGGCAGTGCCACCGTCAGCGAGCAGCGGCCCAACCCGGAAAGGTCATGGATGGCCGCCGCCCGAGGGGTGTGATCTCTGTTCATCTGTTCTCCCCCTGCCTGTATGGTCAGATCTCCCGCCGCCCCTCCAGGGCGCGGGTCAGGGTCACCTCGTCGGAAAACTCCAGATGGCCTCCCACCGGCACACCATAGGCCAGGCGGGTGACCTTCACCTGGAAGGGCTTCAGCAGACGGGTGAGGTAAAGGGCGGTGGTCTCGCCCTCGGTATCCGGGTTGGTGGCCATGATGACCTCCTGCACATCTCCGTCCGCCACCCGGTGCAGCAGTTCCCGGATCTTCAGCTGCTCGGGGCCCACATCGTTCAGGGGGGAGATCACGCCGTGGAGAACATGATACAGCCCATGGTACTCCCGGGTGCGCTCGATGGCGATGAGATCCTTGGGGTCGGTGACCACGCAGATGGTGGTGCCGTCCCGCCGGGAATCGGCACAAATGGGGCACAGCTCCCCCTCGGTCAGGTTCTGACATACCCGGCAGGTGTGGATGGAGCCACGGGCATCCAGAATGGCCTGGGCGAATTCCTCAGCGCCGCCCTCCGGCAGGCTGAGCACATGAAAGGCCAGCCGCTGGGCGGACTTGCGCCCAATGCCCGGCAAGCGCTGGAACTGCTCGATGAGCGCCTCCAGCGGCGCGGCGTAATACTGCATCTCAGAAGCCCATGCCCATGCCGCCGGTGAGCTTCTGCATCTCCCGGTTGGTGGTCTCTTCGCACTGACGCAGGGCGTCGTTGACAGCAGTGATCACCAGATCGGTGAGCATCTCCACATCCTCCGGGTCAACAGCCTCGGGCTTGATGGTCAGAGAGGTAATCTGCTTGGCCACCACGGTAGCCGACACCGCACCGCCGCCGGCAGAGGCGGTGAATCCCATCTTCTCCAGCTCCTCCTGCTTTTTCAGCATCTCGCTCTGCAGCTTCTGAGCCTGCTTCATCATGGCCTGCATATTCATGCCGCCGGGCATCATT
>CAZDUQ010000038.1:0-4584 GCA_964508665.1 uncultured Oscillospiraceae bacterium
TTCAGGGGGTTCAGGGAGGTCATGGGATCCTGGAAGACCATGGCGATGCGCTTGCCGCGGATCTTGATCCAGTCCTTTTCGGCCTTGAACTTGGCCAGATCCATCCCGCCGTATTCGATGGTGCCGGAATCGATCCAACCGTTGTTGTCCAGCAGACCCATGAAGTTCTTGCAGAACACCGATTTGCCGGAGCCGGACTCGCCCACGATGGCAAGGGATTCACCCTTGTACAGATCCATGGTGATGCCGCGTAGGGCGGTGAGCACCTGCCCCCGCAGGTTGAACTTGACCACCAGATCCCTGACGCTCAATACGATTTCTCTATTTTCGCTCATAAGACACCTCCGTCAGCGGTGGTTGCGCGGGTCGGAAGCGTCAGCAAACGCGTTGCCCAGCGCATAGAACGCGACTGTGATGGCGGAGACCATCAGCATGGGATAATACAGCTGATAACGCTGCGCCTCTACCATCATGGCATTGCGGCCCTCGTCCACCAGATTGCCCAGAGAGGGGATCCGGACGGGCAGGCCCAGGCCGATGTAGGTCAGGAACACCTCGGAGCCGATGGCGCCGGGGATGGCCAGGGCGGTTTGCAGCATGATGACCGACACCAGCTGGGGCAGGATGTTGCGGGTGATGATCTTGAAGCTGGGGGTACCCAGGCAGCGGGAGGCCAGGTTGAACTCCCGGTCACGGTAGATCAGGATCATGTTGCGGATATACTTGGCCATGCCCAGCCAGCCGGTCATGGACATGACGATGATCATGGTGGAAACACTGGGGCGCATGATGTAGATCAGCAACATACGCAGGATGGTATAGGGAATGTTATCGAACAGGTTATAGATCTCGGTGAACAGCCAGTCCAGCTTGCGGGCATAGCCCCAGGCGCAGCCCATGATCAGGCCCAGGATCATACTGACCGCAGAGGAGCACAGGGCGATGAGCAGAGAGTTGCGGCTGCCCTGCCAGATACGGGACCACAGATCCTGTCCGATGGAGTTGGTGCCGAACCAGAACTCACTGTTGGGCTTTACATTGCGCAGGGTCTTGCCGGTGACGGGGTCGTTGTTGACCACATAGGGGTCGTGCTGGTTGGGCAGGTAGGGCTGGACGAAGGTGAACAGCAGCAGCACCACCAGGAAGATCAGCACGGCCACCGACACCTTGTTTTTCAGGAAGACACGCAGGGTGCTGCCCCAATAGGAATAGTTGGAGTAGCCGCCGCGCTCGGCCTCGGCCTCGTCATAAGGCACTTCAACGAACAGATCGTCGGTGATGGGGGTCTCGCCGTCGTCACAGACGGTGGGCATCTGGGCGGGAACCTTCTTCAGGTCGTCCAGATAATTGGTCTCGGCAAAGCCCTCCTGCAGCTCGATGATCTTTTTATCGGTATAGCTGCGGAAGAAGGGATTTTCCTTGGTCTCGGGGATGTTATTCTTATTGTCAGTCATCAGCGGCTGCCTCCCTTCTGGGTAAAGGTGATCCGGGGATCCACCAGCATCATTGCCAGGTCGCCCAGCAGCAGACCCATAACCGAAATGACGGAATACAGCAGCACCATGGCCTGCACCAGGGTGTTATCCTGACGCTGGATGGCGCTGATCAGCAGACCGCCCATGCCGTTGATGGAGAACAGAGACTCCACATACAGCGAGCCGGAGATGGTGAACAGCAGGGACGCAGGCAGACTCTGCACCATGGGTACCAGAGCATTGCGGAAGATGTGGCGGAAGGCCACCTGGCTGGAGGTCATGCCCTTAGCACGGGCAAGACGGATGTAGTCCATGTTCAGCTGATCCACCATATAGCGGCGCATCCACATGGCGTTGGAGGCGATACCGCCCAGCGACAGGCAGAGGATGGGCAGGATGCGGGAGCTGGGGATCGTGGACTTGAACAGCATGGGCAGATTCAGCCAGTCAGAGAGATAGATCTGGATCAGCAGGTAATACACGGCGGCGGGGATGGCGTTGATGAGCAGAACATAGATATTGCCGATCTTATCCACGATGCCGTTCTTCTTCCGGGCCATCATCACGCCCAGCGGCATGCCGATCAGCAGCTGGATGGCCAGAGAAATGATGCCGAACTCAAAGGAGACCTTGGCCTTGGGCCAGATGATCTGACCCACGGGGACGTTCTTTCGGATGACGATGGAGTCGCCCAGGTCACCGTGGAGGATCAGGTTCTTCCAGAAGTTGGGGAGTGCAATATACCAGGGGTCCAACAGACCCATTTCTTTCAAAATCGTTTGCTTGACGGTGTCGCTCATGGTGTCGGTGCGGCCCTCGAAGTAGGTATCGACAGGCAGCAGACGCATCAGCAAAAAGACGATCGACAGCACCAGACAGATGGTGATACAGGCACGGCCTACGCGTCCCAGTGTGTATTTTAGCAAGATGTGTCACCTCTCGTTTCATTTACGGTGAAGCGTGTTTTTCTTCTAAGAGAGCCCCCCTGTTTGTGCAGGGGGGCTCTCCTGACGCTTAGATTTTGTTAGACTTGAACGGGGGCCGGAAGATTAATAGTCGATACCGGCGGCCTGCGCGGCGGCGATGCGGGAGGCACGCTCTGCCTGCCAGGCTTCCAGACCTTCCATATACTCCTCAGAGTTCATGGGCTCCTCATAGACCCACTGATACTTATAGCGGGCATCGGAGAAACCGAAGGGGGCGAACTGGCCCTCGAAGGTGTTCAGATAAGAAGCGATGTAACCGCAGGAGCCGATGGGGCCGATGGGGATGGCGTAAGCATTCTCCAGCAGCCAGGCTTCGCACTCGGCCAGAGCGTTGTAGCGGGCTTCCATATCCACGACCTCAGCAGAGGCGGCGTCCACCATGTCGGTGTAGTTGTGGTTGATCCAGTAGGTCTCATCCCAGCCGACTCGGCCCATGCGGGCATTGTCAGTGCCCTTCTCAACCTGGGTGGCAGCGCCGTCAGCACGCCACAGGTAGGCATAAGCCTGGCCCAGGCGGAAGGGGTCGGTATAGGTCAGAGGATCGGCGTAGTCGGGGCCCCAGTAGCACAGCTGGAAGGAATAGTTACCGCTGCGGCGGCAGGTATCCAGATAGTTGGTGCTGGGATAGCCCTCGATGACGAACTTGATGAAGTCTTCGCCCAGCAGAGCTTCCAGCTGCTGGGTGACCACGACTGCCATCTGGCCGTCGTCGCCGGAGGTATCATAAGGCATATAGGCAACGATGGGGAAGGAGACGCCCTGAGCTTCCAGCTCGGCACGGGCGGCGTCGCGATATTTCAGAGCCTCGTCGGGCAGGAACTGCTCTTCGGTGGTGTAGGGCAGCAGGGGCTCGGAGTAGATATAGTCGGTACCACCGGCAGCGCAGAAGTCAGGCTTGGTGATGGAGCCGGCGTAGTAGGCCTCGGGGTTATAGGGCTCGTAAACTTCGATGACCTTGATGCGGTCCAGACCGTAATAGATGGCCTTGCGGAAGTTCAGGTTGTTGGCAGCGGCCAGCCACTGCTCGCAATCCAGCATATAGCCGTCCTTCATGCCTTCCTCATAGGTGGGCATAAAGTTGAACAGGAACCAGTAGTTGTAGGTGCCGGAACGGACGGGGCGGATCATATCAGACTTGGTGGAGTCGGCCATCCAGTCGTCGATCTGATCGGAGGGGATGGTGGCGGAGGTGACTTCGCCGCGGAGGACCAGCTCGGGGCCAACGGTGTCAGCCTCGGAGTTGAAGGTCTCCTCGATGCGCTCGATGTGGATGTTCTCGATATCCCAGTACTCGGGGTTGCGCTCGTTCAGCGTCCAGCTCTCATAATCCCACTCGGTGCACAGGAAGGCGCCGCAGTACAGGATGGTGGTGTTGTCGGTACCGAAGCTTTCGCCCATTTCCTCCAGGAACTTGGCAGAGGTGGGATAGCCCCAGTTATAGGTCAGACGGGACAGGAACCAGGGGCAGGCCTCGGTGAGGGTGAACTGCAGCTCATACTCGGAGATGGCCTTGATGCCAACGGTGTCCCAATCGGCTTCCTCGCCGGCCTCCAGCGCCAGATAATACTTCTCAGCGCCCACCATGTCGAACAGCAGGTCGGCGGTACGGGCGGTGTTTTCGGGAGTCAGGATCCACTTGGCAGAGGTGACCCAGTCTTCGGCCTTGACGTATTCGTCGCCGTAGAAGGAGCCGTCATAATACTGCCAATGGACGCCTTCGCGGATCTTGAAGGTCCAGGTCAGGCCGTCCTCGGACTTGGTCCAGGATTCGGCCAGGCAGGGCTGGCACATACCGTAGTTATCGTACTCCACCAGGGAGTCGATCCAGTTGGCCCAGGTGCCGCCTGCAGAGGGATGCAGGGGGTTCCAGTCGGAGATCTCGGAGCTGTACAGCGTCTTGACGACCTGCTCAGCTGCGACCCCTTCCGGACGGTCGTCGCCGGAGGCCTGGCCGTCATCGCCGCTGGTGCCGGGCGTGACATCGTTGTTGCCCTGGCTGTCGGAATCGGGCTCGACGGTGTCATTGTCTCCGCCGCAGCCTGCGAAGCAGGACAGCAGGAGGATCATGCTCAATAACAATGCGATCCATTTTTTCATACTTGTCTCTCCTTTGAAGTGGATTT
>CAZDUQ010000038.1:4684-7940 GCA_964508665.1 uncultured Oscillospiraceae bacterium
CCGGTACGCTTATCGAAGCTTATAGGACAGAACCATCAGGCTCTCGGAAAAATGGACATTTTCCACGGGGACCTGCGGCATATCCAGATGCAGGTCGATGGAGGTGAAGTTCCAGATGCCACGGATGCCCACCTCCACCAGCCGCTGCGCAGTAGCGCGGGCATGGAGCTTGGGCAGGGTGAGAATGGCGATCTCCGGATGGTGCTCCTCCATCACCTGTTCCAAACGGCGGCAGGAATAGACCGGCACGCCCGCGACTTCTGTCCCGATCAGCAGAGGATTGGAGTCGAAGGCGGCCACCAGCCGCACGCCGTATTTGCTGAAATTGAAATTGGTTATCAGCGCCTTGCCCAGATTGCCCGCACCCACGATGATGGCGCGCTTCTGGGTATCGATGCCCATGATGCCGGCGATGGCGGCGCGCAACTCCGCTACGTTATAGCCGTAACCCTGCTGCCCGAAGCCGCCGAAGCAGTTGAAATCCTGACGCACCTGTGACGCGGTAAGACCCATTCGTTCCGCAAGCGTACCGGAAGAGATCCTGGTGATCCCTGCGTCCTGCAGATCACACAGATGCCGAAAGTATCGAGGCATCCGGTGGATCACGGCAGATGAGATCTTTTTCTCCATAAGATGCTCCCTCCGGAATCGATAAAATCGTTTGCTGACCAGTTTTTATTGTAAACGAAAATAACTGGAATTGCAAGTGCCTTTGATAAAAAACCTAAGAATATTGACAAAAAAGCGGAGAAGAAATGTCATGCTCCGCGCAGCCTATACAAAGAGTTATTCACACTTTCCACAGAGTTTTCCACAACAGAAGGCAGCAGGAAGCCCGGTTTTGCGGCATCCGGCAAAAAAACGCCCGCGCGGCAGAGCGGCCGGCGGGCGTTTTTCCACAGAAAAAACTTTTGTTCGGTTTACAAATGGTTTTCAAACCGACTGACATCGCAGGAGGCGGGCATGGTGGCAAAGCAGTTCTGGGCCGGGTCGGCGGTGTTGCCCGCCATCAGCTCGTAATAAGCCTGACAGGCGATCATGGAACCGTTGTCCCCGCACAGGGACAGGGGCGGCAGGTACAGCTCCAGCCCGGCGTGCTTGCATTCCGCCTCCAGCAGAGCGCGAAGGGTGGAATTGGCGGCCACGCCGCCGGCGGCGCACACCCGCTTTCTGCCCCGATCTTTTGCGGCAGCCACCACACGGGGCGCCACCGAGTGGGCCACGGTATGGGAGACGGCGGCGGCCAGATCGGCGTGGGAGACCTCCTGTCCCTTTTGCTGGGCGTTGTGGATGAGGTTGACGGCGGCGGTCTTCAGTCCGGAGAAGGAGAAATCGTAGGGATGCTCCCGGATGACGGCGGGAGGCAGGGGGTAACGGGCGAGGTCACCTTCCCTGCTGAGACGGTCCAGCGCCGCACCGCCGGGATAAGGCAGGCCCAGCACCCGTCCGATCTTGTCGAAGGCCTCCCCGGCGGCATCATCCCGGCTGGCGCCCACCACCTCCATGTGGGTGTAATCGGCCACATCCAGAATGACGGTATGGCCGCCGGAGGCCACCAGCGCGGTCATGGGGGGCTCCAGAGCGGGGAAGGCGATGTAATTGGCGGCCACATGGCCCCGGATGTGATGCACCGGGACGAAGGGCACATCCAGCGCCAGAGCGGCGGCCTTTGCAAAATTGGCCCCCACCAGCAGCGCGCCGATGAGCCCGGGGGCGCAGGTAGCGGCCACGGCATCCAGCTGGGACAGACGGATGCCGGCCTGCCTTGCCGCCTGTTCGGCCACAAGGGACACCTTTTCGATATGCTTGCGGCTGGCGATCTCCGGCACGACACCGCCGTAAAGGGCGTGCATATCAGCCTGCGAAAAGACCACATCGACCAGGATCTCCCGACCGTCCCGGGAGATGGCGCAGGCGGTCTCGTCGCAGGAGCTTTCGATGGCTAAGATCAGCTTGCTCATAACAGTTGCCGCCCCATGAGAAGGGCGTCCTCCTTTGGTTTGTCATAATAGCCCTTGCGGCGGCCCACTGGCACAAAGCCGGCCCGGGCATAGCACCGCTGAGCGGGGAGGTTGCTCTCCCGCACCTCCAGCAGCACCGAGGAAACGCCCCGCAGGATCAGCTCCTCCAGCATCCGGTTCACCAGCTCAAAGCCGATGCCCTGCCGCCGCATTTCCGGCAGGACGGCCACATTGGTGATGTCGGCGCTGTCCAGCACGATGCGGGAGCCGATATAGCCCAGCACACGGCCATCCTCACCGGTGCAGACCACATAGTGTGCCAGGGGATTTCCCAGCTCCTGCGCCAGCGTCTCCCGGCTCCATGGCACCGAGAAGCACAGCTCCTCCATGCGGGCCATCTGATCGATGTGCTCCGGCCGCAGGGGGCCGAAGACTCGTTGTCCGTTCACGGCGTACACCTCACTTTTTGGCGTCATACCAGTTTTCGCCCCAGCTGACCTCGGCGGGCAGGCGTACCTTCAGTTGGGCGGCGGCCTCCATTTCCTCCTGAAGCAGACGGGCCACCCGCTCCCGCTCCTCCGCAGGAGATTCCACGATGAGCTCGTCGTGTACCTGTAGCAGCAGGCAGGCCGAAAGACCCTCGCGGCTCAGGCGTTCCTCCACCCGCAGCATGGCCCGCTTGATGATGTCGGCGGCGGCGCCCTGAATGGGGGTATTCATGGCGGCCCGCTGGCCAAAGGAGCGCACCTGGAAGCTGCCGCTTTTCAGCTCGGGCAGGGGGCGGCGGCGACCGTAGAGGGTGGTGACGAAGCCGTCCCGGGCGGCGTCCTCCTTCACCCGCTCCATATAATCCCGGACACCGGTGTAGCGGGCCAGATAGGCGTCGATATAGGCCTGGGCTTCGGCGTTGGTGACATGGATGTCGTCGGCCAGCGACCAGGCGGACATCCCGTAAACGATGCCAAAGTTCACCGCCTTGGCCGCCGAGCGCAGCCGGGGGGTCACCTCCTCCAGCGGGACATGGAACACCTGGGAGGCGGTGACGGCATGGAAGTCCTCGCCGGAGGCAAAGGCCGCCTGCATGGCGTGGTCATCGGCCACGTGGGCCAGCACCCGCAGCTCGATCTGGGAGTAGTCGGCATCCACCAGCACCCAGCCGGGGCGGGCGGTGAAGCAGCGGCGAATCTCGGCGCCATCCTCCCGCCGGACGGGCAGATTTTGCAGATTGGGGTCGGCCGAGCTGAGACGGCCGGTGGCCGTCACCGTCTGGTGGAAGGTGGAATGGACGCGGCCAT
>CAZDUQ010000038.1:7950-9888 GCA_964508665.1 uncultured Oscillospiraceae bacterium
GGGGCCGACGGCCCGGGTCAGGCCCTCCACATAGGTGCTTTTCAGCTTGCTCACCTTGCGCCAGTCCAGCACGGCGGGGACCAGAGGATGGCTGTCCCGCAGCTTTTCCAGCGTTTCGGCGTCGGTAGACCAGCCGGTGCGGGTCTTTTTGCCGCCCTTCAGGCCCAGCTCCTCAAACAGCACCACGCTGAGCTGCCTGGGAGAGGCGATGTTGAAGGAATGTCCGGCCAGCGCGAAGATCCGCTCCTCCAGCGCGGCCATCTGCTCCTCCAGCCGGGTGCCGAAGTCCAGCAGACGCTGCCTGTCGGCGTGGATGCCACGGTGCTGCATCCGGGCCAGCAGGGGCATCAGGGGCAGCTCCAGCTCCCGGTACAGCGGCAGCATACCGGCCTCCTCCAGCCGGGGCAGCAGGGCTTCCTCCAGACAGGCCACGGCGGCGGCGCGGCTGAGGGCTGCCCCCCAGCGCTGCGCCCGTTGGGCGGCATCGTCGGCTCCGACCTCGTCCAGCAGGGAGAGCTGCTGCCCTTCCTCTTTTTCATCGGCAGCGCCGCCGGGGACAAAGCCGCAGTACCGCAGGCACAGGGCGTCCAGCTCGTAGCTGCCGGCGGTGGGCTCCAGCAGATAGGCCGCCACGGCGGAGTCAAAGGCCCAGTTTTCCGCCGGGACGCCCTGCTCCAGCAGGCGGCACACCAGTGCCTTTGCACCGTGGGCGGCTTTTTTCACGCCGGGGGAGAGCAGCTGCGCCAGCGCCTCGTTCCAGTCACCGGCGTAGGTCTGCTCATCCAGCAGCCAGCCGCAGGCGGTGCTTTCATCCACATTCTGATGGAGGGCCAGCAGACCGGGCTCCCAATGTACATAGACCATCGCCGTTCCGGCGGACAGGCGGTCGGCCAGCCGCCGCACCTGCTGCGGAGATGTCAGCTCCTCGCTTTCACACACGCCGGTAAAGACCAGCTGAGCGGTCGTTGCGGGGACGGCGGCGGCAGGCTTTAATTCCAGCCGCTGGATCCAGCGGGAAAAGCCCAGACGGACGAACAGATCATACAGCTCCGGGCGGAACTGCGCCCGGCTCCAGCGCAGGGCCTCCGGCTCCAGCTCCAGCGGAGCGTGGGTGTCGATGGTGGCCAGGCGGAAGGAGAAAAAGGCGCTCTCCCGGCCCTCGGTGAGCTTTTTCCGCAGACCGGGCTTGATATCATGGGTCTCCAGATCGTTATAAACGCCCTCCAGACTGCCGAAACGGTGCAGCAGCTCCAGCGCGGTCTTTTCGCCCACGCCGGGGACGCCGGGGATGTTGTCGGAGGCGTCGCCCATCAGAGCCTTGAGATCCACCATTTTGGGCGGGTCGAAGCCGTATTCCTCCGTGAAGCGGGCGGCGTCGTAGCGGATGGTCTCGGTCTGGCCCAGGCGTGTCCGCACATGGAGGACAGTGGTATGATCGGAGATGAGCTGAAAGCTGTCCTTATCGCCGGTGACCACGGCGCAGTCCCAGCCCTGCTCCCCGGCGCGGCGGCCCAGAGTGCCCAGCAGGTCGTCGGCCTCGTACCCCGCCAGCTCGGCGCGGGGGATGCCCATGGCGTCCAGCACCTCCTTCAGCAGGGGCAGCTGGAGGGCCAGCTCCTCCGGCATGGGCTTGCGCTGAGCCTTGTAACCGGCATAGGCCCTGTGGCGGAAGGTGGGTTCCCGCCGGTCGAAGGTGACGCACAGAGCGTCGGGGTGTTCGTCCTCCAGCAGACGCTGCAAAATGGAGAGAAAGCCGAAAACGGCATTGGTGGGGGTGCCGTCGGGGGCGTTCAGCGGGCGAACGCCGTAAAAGGCGCGGTTGATGAGGCTGTTGCCGTCGATGACCATCAGCTGCATGGGGGATGACCTCCTGTTCGGGTGCTTTACAGCTTATTATACCGCGTTTTTCATGATAAAAAAAGGGGTCAGGCGGAAAAA
>CAZDUQ010000039.1:0-9639 GCA_964508665.1 uncultured Oscillospiraceae bacterium
AAAGCTCTTTAATAGTATCAAGAACTGAGGTATTATGTTCTAGCTGGTCAGTAAATACTGCAAACCGCTCGGCGGCCGCATCTACTGCATCGGGAACAATATCTTCGATAGAGTTGGCCCACTCGACTAAGGCTTCAGCGGAACCGATAACTTCATTCTGCAGATCCTGCATAGCATCTTTAATAGCCTAGGTATCTGTATACTCGTTGGCTTCGCTCATTCTTTGCTGCAATTCAGCCCATTGTTCTTGATACGTAGCAAGCATATCTTTATCCAATAGAGCCGAACTATAATCAATTTCAGCCGTTTTTAATCCATGAGTTAACGCATCTCCAAATGATTCAGCTATTGTTTTAGACAAATCGTTTACGGCTTTTTTCATATCTCGAACATCAATTGCCAATTCGAGCTTTACAGTAATTTCAGATAACTTTGTATCCTCGATATCACGTAAAGTATCCTCCATAGATTCAAACTTTTCACGATACGTATCGACCGATTCCTCATAAGCCTCCAAAGCCTCAATGCGTTTGTCATAGAGAGTTTTTGCTGCTTCTTTTTCTTCTTCAGCTTCTTCCTGCTCCGCCTTGGTCATACTATTATACTTTTCTAAGAAGGCTTTATACTCATCCTAAGTTTGTTTTAATAATTCTGTATAATTAGTAATCTCCAAGGTTTCTTGGTCGATATTAGGGGTCAAACCAAGCGCGCCAATTTCTTGCGCGTCAGAAGCTACAAAAGCCAGTGCCGCAGTTGCTTTCTATGATTGTAAATCAGCAAGCTTATTAAGCTCTTCAATCTTCTTTTTATAAAGCTCAAGACGTTTTACGCCATAAGTTCTTTCGATCTATTTATCTAGTTTATCTAAAACTTTTTGCTGATATTCAATCTCTCTGGTAATCTCGTGATAACGCTCTAAAGCTTCATCAAATTTTTCTTTAGAGGCTTTGCTGTCACTACCGCTTGATTTGTCTGGTCCAGACGAACCTTCCCATGCATTATCTACTTCTTGAAGAGCTTTTGCGGCTAAAATTTTACTATCTAGCGTAGCAATGGCTTCATCAATAGCACTTAAATCAAGATCTAGCTATTCTAACTATTTAGCCTTAAAAGCTTCAATGGGATCGACATCATCTGTCTCAGCGCCTTTAAATTCCTTATCAGTGGTCGAGCCAGTAAAAGAAGAACTGACGCCAGAGAAGTCCCAAATCGCTTTATAATTAGCTTCATAGTTAGGATCTAACAGCGATTTAAAAGCTTCCTTAATATTATGACCTAAGGATTTAACTGCATTAGACATTTTCTCAAATGCAATTATAGTTTTTGATGCACTCTCGTTTACAGAACCAACCATGTTCTCTGCATTTTTCTAACTTACATCAGCAACAATCTCACTATAGGTCTTCTCATCAAGCCCCATGGCATTTAAAGTATTGGCATGGGCAGTAGCTTCATCAACTCCACAATCAATCTAATATTGAGTAAGCTGTTGAGCTAAATCTGCAATTTGCTAATTACTTAAAACACTAATATCAATCTTGCCCTACTCAGCAGTTTGATATGCAGTTACCTCAGCTTGGAGTTTTTCTCTAGTAGCCTCAAGATCCGCTTTTTCTAATTCCCATTGTTCAATTTTAGCCTGTGCATTAGCCTTAACTTCATCTTGCTTACCAGTGATATAACCATCAACTTTAGCTTGGTCTAAAGCAATTAATCCATCATTGGTAACAGTGGCTTCTTGGAACAGATCAGGATAAATCTCCATCCAATCACGCACGGCATCAATTGGATACTGATAACTATTACCCACCTTTTGCGCATCTTTTTGCATGGTTGTAGCAAAATCGCCGAGAGAATCCATTTGACCTTTAATGTCATCAAAATCATCCCAATCCATAGCGATTTCAATACGCTTATCATTAATAGCATCGATTTCGTCTTGAATATCTTTTAGCTTATTATCTAATGTATCTAACGTTTCATCGCTATCGCCGATATCAAAGACTACTTCAAATCCTGCTGCTTTAGACAACTCTTCTTGTAGCTCTTCCCAATCCGCCTCAAGAGCCTCTTTTTCTTCATCAGACTTGGCACTAGCATAATTTGCACGCAAATCTGCCATTTGATTGAATAAATCAGAGTGATTCTATTCAAGATCTTGTAATGCATTATACTTAGATAAAGTAATAGCATATTCTTGATTAGCCTACTCTTCTTGTTTAGCTAAATTCTCTACCGCAAATTGCGAAATAGCAGTGTAGTAATCTCTGACATACTCGATCTAAACTCTCTAAGCTTGCTTTTGGAAATTCTCAAATGATCCAAAATCCTCTTCCATCTAGGTCATAAAGGTATCATCAGATTTCAGAGTTTTATAATTATCTTCTGAAATCTCATTATCCTTATTTAGTTCTTGAACTAAAGGACCCATGGTCTAGAAGGAAGTAATGGCTGCTTCGGTTAAAGAATCAGTAACCTTTTGTTCTAAGAGATTAGTAAATTCTTCAATAGAACCCGAATCACCAACAAGAGAAACCGCAATGGCTAAAGACTTTTCATCAAGATTATTGAAAGAATCTATAATTGCTTCATTGTCAGAAAAATCTTGGCCAAAACGCTCAGTTAGCTAATTTAATAATTCTTGTTGTAGAACGTATTTCCGAATACCCTCTGCTCCAGCAAGATATGCATCACGTAAAGATTCTGCTTTAGATTCTTCAATTTCACCATTTTTAACACGCTTTTCAATTTCTTCGTTTAATTTTTGATAGTATACTAAATAATCAGAATAAGAATCAATGTTTTCGGTAGAGCCTGTGGCATCCACTGCTAAATCAAAAGCCGCCTACGTAGCTTCATCAATGACAGCTTTATACTCTTCATAAGCAGTTTGACTTTTTGCTAACCAAGCTATTAATTCATTATAGGTATCAGAAGCTTCCTCGCCAGATTCTCTCTAAGCTTCTCGCATATCTTCAGCAGCTTGTTGAGCAGCTTCATACATTTTAGCAAGAGATTCTGGATTAGATTCAGTACTAAACTAAAACTCTCCATTAAAGGTCTAACTATTTTCATCCATAAACTCTCTTGCAAAAGCAGAATTTGCTAATGCTTTAGACTAGGCATCAGTAGCTTTACGGTATCCCCCTAAGTCAACAGTATACCCTCCGCCTAAAGTATTATGGCCTTTACCTTCACGCATAGCATCAACAAATGCGTCACCATAGGCAGATTTTGCTGTTTCCGCATTAGTTAAAGTTTCCTGAGTCTAAGCAGTTTTAGCATTTTTAATTGCTTCCGTTAATGCCTCATAATCGCCAGTTAAATTCGCAACTGCAGCACCCTCAATACCAAGGGCATCTGCCGCTTCTATGGCAGCTTGACTTAATTCAGCCTTACCTTCACCAGTTTCTTTATAGGTAGCAAGAGCCTACTCATAAGATTCGATTAATTCATCATTAGATTCAATCTCTTCTTTGGTCTTTTGATAAGACTCTTTCGCATTTTCAATACGTTCCTCTCGTGCTTTTGCGGCAGCATTAGCAATAGCAGAAATAGCTGCCACTGCAATTGAAGCAATGCCAATAATAAGCATAATAGGGCCTAAAGCAGATTTAACCGCAACTCCAAAAGCTGCTACTTTAGGAGCTGCAGCAGCAGCCATTTTCCCCAAGAAACCTTTTGCTACTCCATCTGCGGTTGTAGCTACTGCATCCGCACCTGCGGCAACGGCATTTTGCGTATTTAAATCTCTTAAAATCTTCTGCATTGTGATAGCAGAAGTAATTAGCATAGGTAGTGAAGCTAATATTCTATTAAACTTTTCTAAAGGCGTTAAATCGCTATCTGCTAAAGTTTCTATGCTTGAACTTAAAGCATTGACATTCATTGTAGTAGCAGATAAATAACTGCCCATTGAGACAATAGCATCGGCCCAATCTAAAGTTTTAAGCGAGCCATCTGCCATAGTTTTACGAACTTCATCTACACCTTGTTTTACCTAATCAGTTCCCTATTTACTTACTTCCGCAGACCCAGCCATATTAATAAGAGCTTCCCCTAGTGCTTCGACTGCATTTTCGGCAGGGATACTTCCATCAGTTAATGCTAAAATAGCCGCTTTTAATGCAGTTATTTTATCATTTGCGCCCATTATTTGAGCATCTAGCTCACCAGTGTTTAAATATTCTGCAATATGTTGTTTTTGCATTGCATCATCTAAACCATCAAGCTTATCATCTAAAATACCTAAATCTTTTACTAATTTAACAACGCTATCAGTAACATTTTTATTATTGGCTCGATACTCATTTTGTACAGCCTCTAGTTTTACATATTCCTTAGTAACCGGTTTTAAAGCTGCGACTAACCCTTTTAATGCATCCTAACTTGTCTTAACGCTTTTGTCTGAAACAACTGCATTAATCTCTTGTGAGGCCGCTTGGAAATCGGGAGAAAGAATTTTGTCCCCTTTCGTATAATGACCTTTACTATCTCTTGGCTGCTATCCTTTAAAATTATCTCGCCAAGCATCATTTCCTGCTACCTGTCTACTTAAGGTCCTCTCAGCGTCTTGAACAGTTGCAGTAGCTTCCTTATGTGTTTTTATAGCAAGGTCTAAAAGAGTTTGTCTATTTTTAATTTCTTGAATCTAACTACTAAGGAGTTCAGCCTATCTATCATTTAAATCTTCAGCATACTTAACTGCCTCTAATTCTAATTCAGCGATTTGCTTCTGTGCATCTAACCCCTTATATTCAAGTTGTTGTGTCTCTGAAACGCCTTTTTGGCTACTGACACGAGTAAGCATAGATATTTTAGCCTACTCTACTGCCTATTCTTTTAAAGCAATAGCTCTCTATTGGTCACTATCTTTTAAGATACCAATATTTGCGGCCATGTCTCGCATAGCTTGAGCAATCTTATCGCCATATACCTTGTTCATTAATAGCGCAGTAACACTTAAAACTCCATTTAAACCACCCATGCCATCTATTAGACCTGCCGTAACAGATAGTAATGGAGTAATTTTGTTATCTACATCAATATAAAAATCGGGATTGATCAAGCTATCATAAATGTCTTCTGCGGCCGCAGTAACTCTATCTCTAGCTGCCTCCCAAGACTCAGCATAAATAGAAGCCTGTTTCTCAAGTTCCCCTTCTGCGCCTGCAACATATCCAAGATTCGCTTGCATACTATCTGCATCGCCAGAGTCCCAGTTGTCCATAAGCGAAACAATTTGGTTATATTGACGAACACCAGCAATAGCTTGCGCTAAAGCTACCTATTGAGCATTAGATAGACTATCCCATTTTGAACCCAACTCATCAAGGATGGTATCCATTTTTACAAGTTGTCCGTTTGCGTCCAAGACATTAATTCCTACTGCTTCAAGAGCTTTAGAATAAGTACCAAGGGTGGTGCCATCTTCAAGAGTTTCGCCTAATTCCAAGTCTTGGATACGAGCAAATATAGTCTTTAAAGCTGTACCTACTACATCAGCGCTTTGACGAGTATTAGATGTAATAGTTGCAAGTGCGGAAGTTGCATACTCATAGCTTAAACCTACAGTATTACCTACGGCCGCAAACTTCTCAAGGCCCTGAGCAATCTCGTCTGTGCTAGAAGCTGTCGCCGCACCTAATTTAACCATAACGTCAGCATAATATTCAATGCTCTTGCTGCCATCATAGAAGTTGTTCCAAACAGCAGTCATTTGGTCAGATACTACTTCTGCGGTTTGACCGGCGACATTAGCCATTTTAATGGTAGTATCAGTACGTTCTAACACTTCTTCATCATTCAAACCCTGTTGATAATAAATTAAAGAAGCGTCTATATAGTCTGTAGTTGTAGTGCTTAATGCTTTTGCTGCCTTATTCGCCTAAACCGCAAATTCTTTCATGTCGTCAGCAGACTTTTCACTAACAATACGGATATTATTTAAAGAAGCATCAAGACTTTTAGAGTATCCATAAGCAGTCTATAGAGAACCAACAAAACCATTTAAAACGCTAGAAGTTAACTGCCAGCGCATAGTATTCTTCATGGTCACCCATAACTCATTCATTAGCTTATTAGTGCGCTTGAGAGGCATTTCCGCAGAAACAATCGCCTATGCAACACTCATAAAAGCTTCTTGTCCAGAAAATCCTATCTTACTTAAAGTCTATTGATAATAAGCTAAATCTTTTCCACTTTTAGTAAGCTCAGAATTAAATTTCGTTAAATCTAGCTTACCAGTGGCAGGATTCATAGCAGACTATAAATTTTTCCCTAGCTCTAATGCTGCAGCAGAAGCTTTCTAAATACTAGGCTCTAATGAAACTCGTTGACTAATATCATTCAAGCTTTCAAGAGCAGATTTTATCTAGGCTTCAAATTTACTAGTATCGGCATTAACACCAATGGTGTAGTTTAACCGTTTTGCCATACCTTTTCCTCCTTTAACACCTATATAAACAAAATAAAGGCTCTTGAGAATTAATATCTCAAGAGCCTTTTAATCCTCTAATACATCTGAGAATTTAATTAAATACCTTAATCTTTTCCAACCACATCTTTGATTACTGATAAGGTCTCAAGACCTTCGTTATTTTTCACTTTTTCAAGAATCTCAGTGATCTGAGAATCAAGACCTGTCGCATTAGTACTCATAGACTGAATAATACCTGCGGCAGAAGAGTTATAGCGGGCAATATCCTCGATAGTATCGTTCACTAAATCTCGAATAAATTCTCGCTCTCCCTCAGGAATCCAAGACATAATACCGTTGATAATACCATTCTCTTCAAGTAGGTCATAAGTCTTAGAAACCTCTTTTAACTGCTTATCAGTAAACGTGATATCTGCATACCACTTACAAAGAGCAATAGAGAAATAAACCTCAACCCGCACAGGACTAAAACAACCAGTCATTTCATCAAGAGCATTGTTGACTACAAACTGGATAAATTCAGTCTTTTTATCAATAGGAAGATAAGTGCGGATTTCGAGGGTAATGTCGTCATTGACCTTGAACTCATTCGCTTCATTCTTAGCTTTAAGTCCAAGCTTTGTAAAAGTAACTTTTGCCATAGTTAAAACTCCTTTAACTCATTTATATTTTTATTATACTAGAAAAATAAACTTTTGTCAAGTTTATAATCCCTTTAATACTTCTGTATTTAAAGAACCTGTAATAGTAAGAGCGTTAATAGATTTTCGTACCATTTCGCTACGAGTAGTAGCTAATTTATATAGATCTTCGGTATTACGAACAGGGCCTTGTAAAAACTTATTGCTAACTTTATTGATACCAGAGATATCAGTTACAACATCTCGACCCTTCATAACATCTTCGCATATCCTATTAATAATACTCATTACAGAATAAATTTTCCCATTATACATTAAGAACTACGCTTTATCAATTCCACCGCCACTTAATGCGCCGCCAGATCCAGTCAACCATTCAGTAAAGAAAGAACCCGCAATTGCGGCTCTAATAGAATTATAAGCCTGATAAAAATTGCCCGAACGACTAGTGGTAGAACCGGTTGGGTAATTAGGACTATAGCGGTGTGCAATCACGTTGTAAGCTATGTGTATGCCGTTATTATCTAATCCCATATTCTCAAGAGCTGATTGCAATGGTGCACGACTAACAATATGAATAGAATTGTTCTTACTCTATTGCCATTTAACAGAAGCATTAGTTCCTACTTCTATAGTGATCTCACTACCATTAACCATAGTAGTAAGATTAAATACATTATTAGTAATGACATCAACCTTAGATGTTTTCTTCTTACCTTGAGATTTCGCACGGTCAGTACCTGCCTGCCGCACATCTGCCCAAGTGGCTTTACCCTATAGTTTAGATAACCCTTTTTCCATAATAGCATCAGACTATTCTTCAATATCCCACAATGCCGTTTGGATCATTTGCCTGGCAAGTTCCTCTCCTATTGTTGTAGAGAAAATCTATGAAATAGTAGACGCAAATCCTTGCGTAGTTAAACCACCTTCCGTGCTTAACTTTTCAGCCGCATTACTTAAATATTTAATCACCTATGAAGCAATAGTAACAGAGTCTTTAGATACTGGTACTAAATCCTTTGTCCATCCGCTTCCAGTGGCAAAGACTTTTTGCAATGCCTTAAAAGAAGATAACTCTTTAGAATTCATGTGTTCTCCAATGAGCTGTAAAGCTTTATCCACTTCATTAAAAAAGGCTGCGGCAGTGCTAGCCCCCATGCCACCTTTATTCAAGGTTGAATTATATGTACTCTAAACTGTATCAACTACAGAATTATATTCATTGCCATATGCTTTCTCAATAGATGCATTCATAGCATCTGCGATACTATTTAACGATTGCTCCAATAACTATCCATTCATTAAGCTATTTACAATCTTCTACATGCTAGCTGCTGCGGGCGTCTGAGCATCCATCGCCGCAAGCATAGCATTTAATTGCTACTCAGTTGCTATACCTCTTGCTTGGCTTAGAGCCTTTGTTCGCTAGGCATTAAATATTTCCTAAGCTTTCCCGGCAAGGTGGCTTGCAGTCTAAGTTTTATAGTGAATATAAAAGTGATCAACATATTCATCTACGTCAATAACCATGCCTTGATCGCCAAGACCATGCTTTTTTTCTCTTGCCATACTCCTTTACCTCCAAATAAAAAGAAAAAGGGAGGACTTATTAAAGTCCTCCCTTATCATTAAATTAATTCTTCGTCATCATCTATTAACAGTGATTGAGTTTCTAAAGATGGTTCTGTATTATTTAGCTCCGCGTCATTATCCTCCGGAGCGGTTATTCCCCCACTACGCAAGCTTCGCGACTGCCCTGATCGTCAGTTACGCCTTCAGTGATTACCTGAATAGCTGCAAGAACCTTTTTATCTTTCTTAAACTTAGTATAAGCTGGGAAAGCATCAACTACGAAGGAGAAGGTAGAAGGATCACCACTAGAAGCCATAGAGAAGGTGAAGTTAGACTGAACCTTACCGTTAGGAATAACGAACTCGGCAGGCATATCAACACCAGTGTCTTCATCACGGAACAGGGTGGAAGCCTCGATATAGAAGTTCTGACCCTTGATCTCAGGAGTGATTTCAATTACCTGAGCATCAGTAGTTTTCTTCACATAATAGTCAACAAGGACAACCTTGCCAACTTCAAGATCTTCAGCTCCATCTACACCGTCTGCATGACAAGTAATCTTAGTGCCAGTAGTGGTATACTCAACCTTAGCAGGAATACAAGGTTCAGCCGCTACCTTACCATAATCATCAAGCACCATGCAGAAAATATCAGCATTGGCATGCTTGTAATCAGCAGCATTATCACCAGTGGCTTCGCCATTCCAACAGGCAATAGCAGGTAATTCAATAGTGTTCTTTGTTTTTACCTCTACTTGAGAAGTAGAATGAACAAAGACAGGCTCAGCTTCTGTAGCAGAAAGTAAGTCACTAGCAGAAAGGATAGATAAACTCTCCATGGAAATCAGAGCATCTTCCATATTGAAGGTAAGAGTACGCTCACCTTCCCAAGCGATTAAACGAGCATTACCACGTCCGCCTTGTGCATATACAGTGGTAGAAGCGCCTTCAAGGCTAGAGGTTTTGAGGGTATCAAAATAAATGA
>CAZDUQ010000040.1:0-9531 GCA_964508665.1 uncultured Oscillospiraceae bacterium
TGCGCAAGGGCGCGGCAGCCAACGCCGTGCAGATTTTGCAGCTGCTGGCAAAGGGAAAATGACCGCAGCACCAGCCCGCCGGGAGTCCGGCGGAAGCTTCTGACCGATTCATTCGGGCAGAAGCAGTTCCAATGGGGCCCCCGAAAAATCGGAGATTTTTTGGGGAAAGCAGCGGCGACCAGGTGCGCAAGGGCGCGGCAGCCAACGCCGTGCAGATTTTGCAGCTGCTGGCAAAGGGGCGGTGACCGCAGTCCTGTATATCGGGCAATCCTTTTCCTTCCAGATAGCGCGGAAATTTACAGCGAAAAAAATTAGAGTCTACTCCAGGTTTGCTTTTTGACAGGTCAAATTCGGGAATTTGCCCCCTGTTTTTCCGGAAATTCGGGGTCAAAAAAACGCCTTTCTTACGCGAATTTTAGCATAATAAAGCGCCTTTGCGAAAGCAAAGGCGCTTTATTTCTTCAGATATTTTTAAGATATCGTGTTACTTCACCGTTTCCAGATAAGCCTTGCGTCCGGTCTCGTACAGATTGTTGCCTTGGGCGTCGATGATGACGGTGACGGGCAGATCCTCGATCTCCAACCGGCGGATGGCCTCTGCGCCCAGGTCTTCATAGGCGATGACCTCGGCCTTTTTGACGCAGCTGGACAGCAGCGCGCCCGCGCCGCCGATGGCGCCGAAATACACGCAGCCGCACTCCTTCATGGCGTCGATGACCTCCGGCCCGCGCTTGCCCTTGCCGATCATGCCGGTGAGGCCCTGACGGATCAGGGTGGGAGAATAGGCATCCATCCGGTAGGCGGTGGTGGGGCCGGCGGAGCCGATGGCCTGACCGGGCTTGGCGGGGGTGGGGCCGACAAAATAGATGATGGCGTTTTTCACATCCATGGGCAGCTCCTTGCCCTGGGCCACCAGCTCGCACAGGCGCTTGTGGGCGGCGTCGCGGGCGGTATAGATCACGCCGGACAGCAGGACGCTGTCGCCGCTTTTCAGCTTGCTGGCGTCCTCGGGGGTCAGGGGAGCAGTTACTTTGATGGCCATATTACAGCACCTCCGATTTGTGCCGGGTCACATGGCAGTTCAGGTTGACCGCCACGGGCAGACCGGCGATGTGGGTGGGCAGATATTCGATGTTGACGGCCAGCGCGGTGGTCTTGCCGCCGAAGCCCTGAGGCCCGATGCCCAGCGCGTTGATCTTTTCCAGCAGCTCCTGCTCCAGATCGGCGTAGAAGGGATTGGCATTGTGGCTCTCGGCAGAGCGGATGATGGCCTTTTTGGCCAGCAGAGCGGCCTTGTCAAAGGTACCGCCCACGCCAACGCCCACCACGATGGGGGGGCAGGGGTTGGGGCCGGCATCCTCCACCACCTTCAGGACAAAATCCTTCACGCCCTGAAGCCCGTCGGAGGGCTTGAGCATTTTCAGCTGGCTCATGTTTTCCGAGCCGAAGCCCTTAGGAGCCACGGTGACCCGCACCTGGTCGCCGGGCACCAGCTCGGTATACAGCATGGCGGGGGTGTTGTCGCCGGTGTTGACACGATCCAGCGGGTCGCGGACCACCGATTTGCGCAGATAGCCCTCGCCGTAGCCGCGACGAACGCCCTCGTTGACGGCCTCGGTCAGGTCGCCGCAGATATGGACATCCTGGCCGATCTCCAGAAAGACGCAGGCCATACCGGTATCCTGGCAGATGGCCATTTCGTCCCGATCGGCGATCTCGTAGTTATCCTTGATGCGATCCAAAATCTCCTGCGCGGGAGCCCACTGCTCCTTTTCCCGGGCGCAGGCGATGCAGTTTTTTACATCCTGGGGCAGATGACGGTTGGCCTCGATGCACAGGCGGGCCACCGTTTCTGTGATGCGGGCGGCATCCAGTTCTCTCATGGGATGATCTCTCCTTTTATGTGTTCCTGTGTGTATCATTCAACGCTGTACAGCTGGTCGATGACCGTGCCGTCACGATAGATGACATTGGCCACCACCTTGCTGCCGTGGCGCACGGCCTTGGGCTTGCCGCAGATGGCCTCGGCCCGGGCCTTCAGCTCCTCCATGTCGCAGACCGGCAGACGGGCGGCCTCCAGCGCGCGGCGGAGCTCGGTCTGAGCGGGATTGACGGCCACGCCACGCTGGGTCACCAGCACATCGATGGTCCTGCCGGGGGTGGAGATGCACTGCACCTTGTCGGTGACGATGGGCAGGCGGGCGCGGGACAGGGGGGCGATGATCATGGCCAGCTTGGCACCGGCAGCGGTGTCGCTGTGGCCGCCCGAGCCGCCCATAATGGAGCCGTTGGAATCTGTGTGGACGTTGACATTGAAGTTCAGATCCACCTCGGTAGCGCCCAGCAGCACCACGTCCAGACTGTCCACCGCGGCGCTCTTGGCGTCGGGAGAGGCATAATGCATGGCGGAGACCTCGCTGTGATTGGGATTGGTGCGGATGGACTCCACCGCCTTCAGGTCGAAGCACTGGACATCCAGCAGCTTCTGGAAGCAGCCGGCGTTGAGCATATCCACCATATAACCGGTGATACCGCCCAGACCGAAGGAGCCCTTAATGTTGTCCTTGAGCATGATGTCCTTCAGATATTTGGCGGCAGCCAGGGTGGCACCGCCGGCGCCGGTCTGGAAGGAGAAGCCGTCCTTCAGCAGGCCGGAGGCCTGGATCACCTTGGCGGCGGTCTCGGCCATCACCAGACCCACCGGGTCACGGGTGATCTTGGTGGTGCCGGAGACGATGCCGGCGGGGTCGCCGATGGCCTCCACGGGAACCACATAATCGATATAAGTCTCGTCGATGGAGCGCTCGGTCAGAGGATAGGGCACCAGATTGTCGGTGATGACCACCACTTTTTTTGCGTACATGGCATCGGCATAGGCATAGCCCAGAGAGCCGCAGGCAGACTTGCCGATCTTGCCGGTGCAGTTGCCCATGGTGTCGGAGGTGGGGGCGGCGATAAAGGCCACATCGATGGGGGTGCGACCGGCCACGATGTCGGCGGGACGGCCGCCGTGGGTGCGGAACTCCACGGGGGTGTCCATGATGCCGGAGGAAATGGCCCGGCCCACACCGGCGGCCATATAGTTGCAGCACAGCTTGGTGACCACGCCGTTTTTGATGTGGTCGATGAGGGGGCGGTGGCAGTCAAACACCGAAGAGGCGTTGACCGTCAGGTTCCTGACGCCCTGCTGGGCCAGCTCCTCCATGACCATGTTCAGCACGAAGTCGCCGTTGCGCATATGGTGGTGGAAGGACACCGTCATGCCGCTTTTGACACCGGCCAGCTGAATGGCCTCCTTCAGAGAATGTACGACTTTATCCATCAGATGTCACTCCTTCCCAGGCCCAGCTCTTCTGCGGCCTCGATGGTCTGCTTGGCGCGGTTGACGATGGGGGCGTCGATCATCTTGCCCCGCAGAGCGATGGCGCCACGGCCCTGCTCCTTGGCCAGACGGATGGCTTCCATCACCTCATAGGCGTAATCGATGTCACGCTGAGAGGGGCTGAAGACCTCGTTGATGACAGGCACATGGCGGGGGGAGATGGAGGCCTTGCCGGTGAAGCCCAGCGCCTTGGCCTTTTCGGTGTCTACCCGGATGCCCTCGTCGTCGTTCACATCGGTGAAGGGGGTGTCATAGACATCCACATTGGCGGCGCGGGCGGCGGCTACCATGCGACCGCGGGCATAGGCGATCTCTTCGCTCTCCTTGGTGCGCTTGCAGCGCAGGTCGGCGGTGAGATCCTCCGCGCCCAGGAACAAAGCGGCCACGCGGGGAGAGGCGGCAGCGATCTGGAAGGCATTTTCCAGACCCAGAGCGGTCTCGATCAGGGGGATGAGCCGGACGGTATTGCGGGCCAGGCCCAGCTTGTCCTCCAGTTCAGACATATAAGCGTCCACCGTCAGCACATCCTGCGCGCAGGAGGTCTTGGGGGGCATGATGAGGGTGGGCTTCAGGGGCAGGATGGTCTCCAGATCCTTCTTCCAGAAGTCGGTATCCACCGAGTTGATGCGGACGATGGTCTCTACCCTGGAAAAGTCCAGATAGGTCATGGCGTTGCGCACCAGAATGCGGGCGGCGTCCTTCTGATCGGGAGCGACGGCATCCTCCAGGTCGAAGATGACGGCGTCAGCGCCCAAAACGTCACCGTTCTGGATGACGTTGGGGGTGTTGCCGGGCAAAAACAGCATGGAACGGCGCATACCTCAGTTCTCTCCTTTCGCACGCAGGATGGCGGTCTCGATGCGGGCGCGGAGCACACATTCCAGCGCGCCCCGGTCATCGATGCGCAGACAGACATTTTGCAGACCGAACTGATCCAGCAGCTCGTTGGCCACGGCGCGGATGGCGTCGCCGAACTGGGCCTCCACCACGGAGGTCAGCTGGATCTGACGGCCCTGAGTAGGCTCCAGCTCCACCAGCGCATCGCTGGATTCCATGGTGCCTGCCGAGGCGGGTTTCAGTAATTCACTCATATTTCAGCATCCTTTCAGATTATGAATACGCATAAAGGAACTCACACATTGAAATTATAAGCCTAATGCGACAAAAAAGCAACCGTGGAGGGCAAAAAACCGATGGGAGATTTCCCATCGGGGAGTGCGGATTGCCACGTCGGCGTGCGGGGCTATGCACAGTTCTCGTGCGGAGGACGGGGGATGCGGGGCGGTGGGGGTCAGTCGAGACGGTAGACCCAGGCGTTGGGCAGCAGCCGTCCGGCGGTGAGAGCGGTGTTGGAGCATTGGGTGACATATTCTCCGTCGTACCACAGGATGGCGCTGGTGCCGCCGTCCATATTCATGGCCTGAACACAGCCGTAGTCCCGCAGGATCTCCGCGCAGGTGACCACGCTGGCACCCAGCGAGATGGTGGGTAAACGGCCCTCGATCACCAGCATCAGGATCTCGCAGCGGTCATTCTGTCCCAGCACGGCCCGGGGGTTCATGGCCGTCCAGCCGCAGCTGTCATCCACCGTGATCGTCCCATCCACGATGAGTGCGGGGGTGAACTCCATGGCGTCGGTGGCCTGGTCGGAGACAGGGTCGGAGGCATCACGCAGGTAAAGCCGGTCGTCCTGATGCAGCTCCATGCGCTTGTAACCGGCACGGAAGTGGTTGCCGTAGTCGGTGCCGTCGCAGCGGGCAAAGCCGGTGATCTGGCCGCCCTTGCCGTGGCCGTCCTCATCCTGAAAGCCGCTGGCCGTCATGGCAAGGATGCCGTTGTGCGCTTTGGCGATGACTCCGGCGTTCTGTCCGGTCTCGCCCAGGGTGGCAGAGGCTTGCAGTGAGAGACGTGAGGGATCCTTTGCCACTGCCAGCACACCCCGGTAGCCGCTGCCCTTTACACGGATCAGCAGCGTCCGGGAGGCAGCGTCGATGGCCAGCACCTGGTCGCCCCGGGCGGTGTGGATGGGCAGACCGTCATCCTCCAGCCCGGCTTCGTTGGCTTTGAGCTCGCCCCAGCCGTCGGACAGCAGATCGGGGTTGCGCTTCACCCAGGTCAGCGTTTCCTCCCGATCCAACTCGTGGAAGCAGGCGAAAAAGGCCTCCATGGCTTCGTCGGTGACATCGTCGGGAATGACCTCCGGGATGGGGGCGGGCTCGGTACCGTCGGATGCATCGGGAGTCAGACCGTCCCAGTCGGAGGACAGGCCGGTCTGGCTGTCTACGGCATCTTTCATCTGCTGCCGCACCTGCTCCACCACCGAGTCGGGGAATAAGGCGGTGGCCAGCCACTGGTGGCGCATGGTGGAAAGGGCGGTCTCTATATACATATTCCGCAGACGGGCGATGGGCTGAAGGGGCGTCCACACCACAAAGGCGTAGAGGGCGGCAAGAACAGCCAGCACTACGGCCAGAAGCTTTATACCCCGGGGCAGGCGGCGGGACGGGGAGGGCCTGGCCCGATCAGCGTACCGGGCGTGGGCACCACCAGTATTTCCAAAGAGCTTTGCCATGGCGGAAAGGCTCCTTTCTGCTTTTTGCCCTATTATAACAGGCTTCCGGGGAAAAACAACCGAAAATGCGTAAATTTCAGATAAATTCAGAATCGGGCGCGAAACCATGCGGGGCCTTGTCTTTTCAGCGGTTTGGAGGTATAATGGTAAAAGAATGATGCGGTTATGAGGGAGGAATGCCCGTGTTTGACAAGCTGGCACAGATCGGCACCCGATTTCAGGAAGTGCAGAAGCAGCTGGAGGACGGCTCGGTCTATGCCGACCCGGCGCTGGCGGCGCGGCTGCTGAAGGAGCAGAAGGAGCTGCGGCCGGTGGCCGAGGGCTATGCCGCCTGGGCGCAGGCGCAGGAGGATCTGGAAACGGCTGCCCTGCTGCAAAAGGATCCCGATCCGGAGATGCGGGCCATGGGGGATGAGGAATGGAAGATCGCCCAGGCGCGGATGGACGGGCTGGAGCAGAAGCTCAGACTGCTGCTGCTGCCAAAGGATCAGGATGATGACAAGAGCGTCATCGTGGAGATCCGCAGCGGCGTAGGTGGGGAGGAGGCGGCACTGTTTGCCGCCGACCTGTTCCGGATGTATTCCATGTATGCCGAAAAGAAGCGCTTCTCCATTGAGATCATCAATGAAAACGCCACTGAGCTGGGGGGATATCGGGAGATCTCCTTTGCCGTGGAGGGCACAGGGGCCTGGAGCCGGTTCAAGTTTGAATCGGGCACTCACCGGGTGCAGCGGGTGCCGGACACCGAGAGTCAGGGACGCATCCAGACCTCGGCTGCCACGGTGGCCGTGCTGCCGGAGGCGGAGGAGGTGGAGATCGACATCAACCCCGCCGATCTGCAGATCGACACCTACCGTTCGGGCGGAGCCGGCGGGCAGCACGTAAACAAGACCGAGTCGGCCATCCGTATCACCCATCTGCCCACCGGGACGGTGGTGGAGTGTCAGGACGAGCGCTCCCAGTATAAAAACAGGGATCGGGCCATGAAGCTGCTGCGTTCCCGGCTGTATCAGCGGGAGCGGGAGAAGACCGAGGCGGAACGGGCCGGGCTGCGGCGGGAGCAGGTGGGCACCGGCGACCGGTCGGGGCGCATCCGCACCTATAATTTTCCACAGGGACGCATGACCGATCACCGCATCAACCTGACCCTTTACAAGCTGGAGCAGGTGATGAACGGCGAGCTGGACGAGCTCATCGACGCCCTCATCGCCGCCGATCAGGCTGAAAAGCTGAAAGCCGGTACACAGGAATAAAGAATTACGCCGGGACCATCCGGCAACGCGATAAAAGGAGAGAGAATTTATGAATGTTTGGCATGATCTGGATCCCAAGTACATCACCCCGGATAAGTTCACCGCGGTGATCGAGATCCCCGAGGGGAGCAAGAAAAAATATGAGCTGGACAAGCGCACCGGCCTGCTGCGGCTGGACCGCATTCTGCATACTGCCACCCACTATCCCGCCAACTACGGCTTTATCCCCCGCACCTATGCCGACGACCGGGATCCGCTGGATGTGCTGGTGCTGTGCGCCCAGGTGCTGGATCCGTTGGTGGAGGTGGAGTGCTTCCCCATCGGGTGCATCCGCATGATGGACGGCGGCGATTACGATGACAAGATCATCGCCGTGCCCTGCTTTGACCCCACCTACAACACCTACAGCGAATTGCAGCAGCTGCCGCCCCACATCACGGCGGAGATCGCCAATTTCTTTGAGATCTATAAGATGCTGGAGAACAAGACCACTGCAACCAACGATGTGTTGGATGCCGCCGGGGCCAAGGAGATCATCCGGAAGTCCATGCACAGCTATGATGTGCATTACTGCGGCAAGTACTATGAAGACTGAGCTGCTGCGGGCAGGAAAGTCAGGCGTCCGCCGGGCCGGTGAGCTGCTGCGGCAGGGCCAGGTGGTGGGCATCCCCACCGAGACGGTTTACGGTCTGGCGGCCAATGCCCTGGACGAGGCGGCGGTCTCCCGCATTTTTGAGGCCAAGGGCCGCCCGCAGGATAACCCGCTGATCGTGCATATTTCCGCGATGGAGCAGCTGGAGGGGCTGGTGGAGGACATCCCGCCTGCCGTATATCGGATGGCGGAGCACTTCTGGCCCGGGCCGCTGACCATGATCCTGAAAAAGACCGGGCGCATCCCTCTGCGCACCTCCGCCGGGCTGGATACGGTGGGCATCCGGATGCCCGCGCACCCGGTAGCGCGGGCCATCATCGAAGAAGCCGGGGTGCCGCTGGCCGCGCCCTCGGCCAATCTGTCCGGCAAGCCCTCGCCCACCACGGCGCGGGATGTGCTGGAGGACATGGACGGGCGGGTGGCTGCTATTGTAGACGGCGGCCCCTGTCAGGTAGGGGTGGAATCCACCGTGGTGGACATGACGGGGGAGTACCCGCAGGTGCTGCGCCCCGGTGCCATCACCGAGGAGATGATCGCCCGGGCCATGGGCCGGGCCTCCACCGACCGGGCCACGCTGGAGGGCCTGAAAGGCGACGGGCCGGTGCGCTCCCCCGGGATGAAATACCGGCACTATGCCCCAAAGGCCCCGGTGACGCTGTTTGAAGGCGCGCCGGAGGACACCTTCGCCGCCATTTTGCAGCAGATGGACGCACCCTGTACGGGGGTGCTGTGCTTTGAAGAATATCTGCCCGCTCTGCGGGCAAAAAAGAGCCGTCTGGTCTATTCGCTGGGCTACAGCTGGGATCACGCCGAGCACGCGAGAAGGGTGTTTGCCCTTTTGCGGCGGTTCGATCATACCCGGGCGCGGCAGATCCTGGTACAATGTCCCCGGACGCTGGGGGCCAACGCCGGGGCGGTGAACCGTCTGCGCAAGGCGGCGGGCTTTCAGAGCGTGGACTGCACCGGCGGAAGGCGGATCGTGGGCATCACCGGACGTTCGGGCAGCGGCAAGAGCCTTTTGTGTGCTCAGCTGGCAGAGCAGGGGGCAGAGGTGCTGGATGCTGACCGCATCTACGCGGAGCTCGTAGGACAGGACGGCCCCATGACCCGGGCGCTGAACGGGCGCTTCCCCGGCGTGTGGACGCCGGAGAACGGTCTGAACCGGCGAAAGCTGGCGGACATCGTCTTTTCCGATGAGGCGGCCCGGCTGGAGCTCAACCGCATCACCCACGGTCAGGTGCGGGAGGAGCTGCGGCGGCGGGTCAGGAAGAGCGAAAGCCGCCTGATTTTGCTGGATGTGCCGCTGCTGTTTGAGAGCGGCTGCGACCGTCTGTGCGATGTGACGCTGGCGGTGCTGGCCAATCGGGAGGGCTCGTTGGCCCGCATCATGACCCGGGACGGCATCAACGAGGAACAGGCGCGGGCGCGGCTGGACAGCCAGCCCGACGATGATTTCTACCGGGCGCGGGCCGATCTGCTGCTGGAAAACCGGAAAAGTCTGGAGCGCTTTCAGGGGGAGATCGCTCGTCTGTGTGAAAAAATAACATAAGGCTGCAGAGCCGCCGTACCCGATGGTGCGGCGGCTTTTTGCCCAGTTTTTCCCGTGAAAAATGGACAGCGTTTTGGCACAGACTTTCTCTGGGAGGTGCGTGTTATGGACGAACAAGCGGAG
>CAZDUQ010000041.1:0-9510 GCA_964508665.1 uncultured Oscillospiraceae bacterium
CGGCAGCGCAACCAGCGACCTGATCTTCGAGGATTGCATCGTTCCCGCCGAAAATCTGCTGGGCAAAGAAGGCAAGGGCTTCAAGGTGGCCATGGGCACGCTGGACGGCGGCCGTGTGGGCGTTGCCTCTCAGGCGCTGGGTATCGGCGAAGGCGCCATCGACGAAGCCATCAAGTATACCCAGGAGCGTGTCCAGTTCGGCAAGCGCCTGAGCCAGTTCCAGAACACCCAGTTCCAGCTCGCCGACATGAAGACCCGGGCCGATGCCGCTCAGATGCTGGTCTACCGTGCCGCCTGTGCCAAGGACAGCGGCGACCCCAACACCGGTCTCTACTCCTCCATGGCAAAGCTGTTCGCGGCTGAGATGGCCTCCGACGTGACCCGCCGTGCCGTGCAGCTCTTCGGCGGCTACGGCTACACCCGTGAGTATCCCGTGGAGCGCATGATGCGCGACGCCAAGATCACCGAGATCTATGAGGGTACTTCTGAGGTTCAGAGAATGGTCATCGCCAGCAATCTGGGTGTGAAATAAGTAGGAGGTAAGCAAGTTATGAAAATCATTGTTTGTGTCAAGCAGGTTCCGGATACCTCCGGCAAGGTCGCTGTCAATCCCGACGGCACCCTGGACCGTGCTTCTATGCAGACCATCATCAACCCCGATGATAAGAACGCAATTGAGGCTGCTCTGCAGCTGAAGGACAAGACCGGCTGCCGCGTCACCGCCGTCACCATGGGCCCCCCTCCTGCCGAGGGCATGCTGCGTGAGCTGATCGCCATGGGCTGCGACGATGCCGCTCTGATCTCCGGCCGTGAGTTCGGCGGTTCCGATACCTTCGCTACCTCCCAGATCATCGCTGCCGGCATCAACGCCCTGGGCCTGGAGGAGGACGACATCGTCTTCTGCGGCCGTCAGGCTATCGACGGTGATACCGCTCAGGTCGGTCCCCAGATCGCTGAGAAGCTGGGCATCCCCCAGATCACCTATGCTGCCGACATCAAGGTGGACGGTCGCAAGGTCACCGTCAAGCGTATGCTGGAAGACGGCTACATGACCGTCGAGACCCAGACTCCCTGCCTGATCACCTGCATCAAGGAGCTGAACGAGCCCCGTTACATGAGCGTCGGCGGTATCGTCGAGGCTTACAGCAAGCCCATGGATGTCATGGATTATCCCCGTCTGAAGGATGATCCCCTGATCGAGGCCGACACCATTGGTCTGGCTGGTTCTCCCACCAACATTCTGACCTCCTTCACGCCTCCCCAGAAGGGTGCCGGCATGATGCTGGAAGGCGCAGATAAGGCTACCTGCGAAAAGCTGGCCGGCATCCTGGCCGCCAAGCACATTATCTGATTGAAAGGAGTTTAGGACAAAATGAGCGAGTTTAAGAATACGGTACTGGAAGACTTCAAAAATGTCTGGGTCTTCTGCGAGCAGCGCCAGGGCGTTCTGATGCCCACCGACTTTGAGCTGATCTCCGAGGGCCGCAAGCTGGCCGACGAGCTGGGCGTCAAGCTGTGCGGCCTGCTGCTGGGCCACAATGTGGAGGGCCTGGCCAAGGATCTGGCCGGCTACGGCGCTGACGAGATCATCGTCTGCGATCATCCCCTGCTGAAGGATTACACCACCGATGCTTATGCCAAGGTCATCTGCGACTGCGTCGTGGAGATGAAGCCCGAGGCTCTGCTGGTGGGCGCCACCAACATCGGCCGCGACCTGGCTCCCCGCTGCGCTGCCCGTCTGCACACCGGTCTGTGCGCCGACTGCACCCACCTGGATGTGGAGATGAGCACCTACAAGGATTTCCTGCGTGAGAACTCCACCCTGGCCGAGGACCGCATCGAGAAGGTCGGCACCGCCATGGTGCTGGGCAAGCCCCACGATGTCTCCAAGGATCTGAAGATGACCCGTCCCGCTTTCGGCGGTCACCTGATGGCCTCCATCATCTGCCCCCGTTTCCGTCCCTGCATGGCTACCGTCCGTCCCGGCGTGCTGAAGAAGGCTCCCTTCGATCAGAACCGTGCTGACAACGTGGTCATCACCAAGCCCGAGGTCAAGCTGTGCGAGTGCGAGCTGAAGACCAAGGTTCTGGAGACCGTCAAGGAGGCCCGCAAGCTGGTGGATCTGACCGGCGCCGAGGTCATCGTCTCTGTCGGCCGTGGTATCTCCAAGGATGTCGAGGGCGGCATCAAGCTGGCCGAGCAGCTGGCTGAGGTCCTGGGCGGCGTTGTGGGCTCCTCCCGTGCCTGCGTGGATGCCGGCTGGATCACCGCTGACCATCAGGTCGGCCAGACCGGTAAGACCGTCCGTCCCCGCATCTACATCGCCCTGGGTATCTCCGGCGCCATCCAGCACAAGGCCGGTATGTCCGACTCCGAGTGCATCATCGCCGTCAACAAGAACGACTCCGCTCCCATTTTCGAAGTCGCCGACTACGGCATCGTGGGCGACCTGTTCAAGGTCGTGCCTCTGATGATCGAGGAGTTCAAGACCGCCATCGCCAACAAGTAAGCAAGTCCGATCCCAAAGGGGCGTCCACCGGACGCCCCTTTTTCACAGGCAAATTGCAATAAGGAGACATTTTTATGATCCGTCCTGACTCCCTTCAGCCCGGCGACCGTCTGGCTGTCCTTTGCGGCTCCAGCCCCACCTCCAAAACGGCGGAGGAGCTGACCCGGGCCGTCCGCGACATGGGTCTGGAGCCGGTGCTGTACCCCAGCGCCACCGCCCGGCACGGCTTTTTGTCCGGTACCGACGCCGTTCGCGCTGCCGATATCAATGCCGCCTTTACCGATGACAGCATCAAGGGCATCGTCTGCACCCGCGGCGGCTACGGCTTCCATCGCATTCTGCCCCTGCTGGACTGGAAGACCATCCGGAAGCATCCCAAGTTCTTCGGCGGCTACAGCGATGTCACCGCCATGCACACCGCACTGAACCAGCTCTGCGATATGGAGAGCTACCATATGCCCATGGTGGGTGCCTGGAGCGACGGCATGGACGCGTACACCGCGCCCTTCGTCCGGGCCATGCTGTTCGGCCAGCCGGTGGAATACCAAAACCCGGCCGACGAGCCCATCACCGCCCTTGTCCGCGGCAAGGCAAAGGGCCGCCTGTGCGGCGGCAACCTGTCTCTGCTGGCGGCTTCCATGGGCACACCCTATGAGATCGACACCAGGGGCAAGATCCTGTTCATCGAAGAGGTTGGCGAGGTGCCCTATAAGGTGGACGGCCTGCTGACCACCCTGCGCAACGGCGGCAAGTTCGACGACGCGGCGGGCATCATTCTGGGCAGCTTCACCCGGTGCGGTGACAAGGAGCCC
This sequence comes from uncultured Oscillospiraceae bacterium, assembly GCA_964508665.1. GTDB lineage: Bacteria > Bacillota > Clostridia > Oscillospirales > Butyricicoccaceae > UBA4644. Next base: position 3,322 of record CAZDUQ010000041.1, read on the forward strand.
AGGGAGGACGACCTGACGCTGGAGGACATCTTCCGCGAGCTGATCGTCCCGGCGGGCAAGCCGGTGCTCACCGGCGTGGTCTGCGGCCACGGCAGCAGCAGTATGTCCCTGCCCATGGGCAGGATGTTCTGCATGGATGCCGACGCCTGCACCTTTGGCCCCGTGGAAAAATAAACACCCGTAACAGAAAAGCATATCCTGTACGCCGTTTGCCGCGGGGGATGTGCTTTTTTGATGGAGGGCCGTTGCCTGACCGGCAGAGGGTCATCATCCCTCGCCCAGCTTCTCCAGAAATTCCGCGGTGGACAGGCGGCCGTCCCGGTTATAGCGTCCCAGGGAGAACAGGCAATCCGGGTCGCCGGAAGAAAGCAGGCTGCGTTTTTCGCCGCAGGACAGGCTCATGGCAAAGCCCAACTCCTTCAAAATATCATCGGCCCCCGGGGTGATGGCACCGTAAGGATAGGCGTAGCACAGGGGTGCGGTGCCGCAGTACGCCTCCAGCGCCTGTCGGATGGCGGCAGTATCGGCGGAAAAGGCCGCTCGCCATTGCGCCTCCGTCTCATCGGCCCGTCGGGAGGCCCCCTTTCGGGGCGTCAGGTGATGAAAGTAGTAGGCGTGGCAGGCCAGCTCCAGCCGGTCACAGGCCGCAGCCTGTCGCAGATCGTCCCAGCTCATGCAGCTGTGGAGCGAGCCGTCCTCCCCGGAGAGGGTGTAGATATCGGCGTATTCCCCCACCACGGCGATGAGCGCGCAGGCGTCGCAGCGCTCCAGAACCTGGGGCAGAAGGGTCAGGTTATTGCGGTAGCCGTCGTCCAGGGTGATGAGCATCGGGCGGGCCGGCAGGGTGCCCACGCCGTTGGCAAAGGCCACCAGCTGGGCCGGTGTGACGCTTTCGTACCCCCGGGCGGCCAGCGCGGTCAGGTCGCTCTCCAGCCGACTGATGGGACAGACATAGGGCGCGGCCAGACCGTCATCGGTGACCAGACTGTGATACATCACCACCAGCAGCTCCACCTGCCCGCCCCGGGGCGCAAAGACCTCCGCCGCCGGGCGGTACAGCAGCAACGGCAAAAGCAACAGTCCCGACAGCAGCGCGGGGAGCAGTCCCTTCCGCTTGAGCATGACCCATCACCTCCTGTCAGCAGGATATGCGGCGGAAACGGTTGACATTCCGACGGAAAATCCGTAAAATAAAGATATCCTATTATGAAAGGCAGAGGTGTTACTTTATGAAGGAACGGATCATCACCATCAGCCGTCAGTACGGCAGCGGCGGCCGCCAGATTGGCCAGCAGCTTGCAAAGGAGCTTGGCATTCCCTTTTACGATAAAGAAATCATCGATCTGGCCGCCAAGGAAAGCGGCCTGGCGGCCGATTTCATCCGGGGACAGGAGCAGCAGCTGACCCAGAGCCTGCTGTTTTCCATCGTCACCAATTTTACCTCCGGCAGCGGGGCGTTCAACCCCAATATGCTCTCCCTGTCCGATCAGGTCTATCTGGCGGAGGCCAAGGCCATCCGTTCGCTGGCCGACAAGGGCAGCTGCGTCATGGTGGGCCGGTGCGCCGACTGGGTGCTGGAAAAGGATTATCCGGTGCTGCGGGTCTTTATCTGCGCGCCGCTGGAGCAGCGCTGCCAGCGGGCCGTGGAGGAATACGGCGACGCTGGGGAGAACATCCAGCGCACCGTGCAGTCCATCGACAAGCAGCGGGCGCGGTATTGCCAGCACTATTGCGACAAGTCGTGGGAGGATGCCGACAATTACGACCTGTGCCTGAACAGCGGCACGGTGTCCATCGGGCATTGCGTCAGCATTATCCGGAGCGCCTTTGAGGAGCTGCAAAAGTAAGCGCGGAAAAATCGGCGGGGAGATGAAAAATCGTCTCCCCGCTTTCCCATTTTTGCGAATATATGCGTCCAAAAGCTGTCTGTACAGATAGAGGGGAGGGAACGCGTGTGACCGAGGAGGAGATCGTGGAGCTGCTGTGGCAGCGGGAGGAACGGGGACTGCTGGCCCTGCAGCAGAGCCACGGCGGCTGGCTGCGGCGCCTGGCAGAGGACATCCTTTCGCCGGAGGATGCGGAGGAGTGCGTCAATTCCGCCCTGCTGGCAGTGTGGAACGCCATCCCGCCCCAGCGGCCCCAGAGCCTGCGGGCCTTTGCCGGGCGCATCGTGCGCAATCTGTGTCTCAACCGGTGGAATGCCCAGCGGGCGCAAAAGCGGGACTGGGGCATGACCACCCTGCTGGGCGAGCTGGAGGACGCCCTCCCCGGCGGCGACACGCCCCAGGAGCGGCTGGAGGCCCGGGAGTTGGGAGCGTACATCAGCGCATGGCTGCGGCGACAGACGCCGGAGGATCGGCGGCTGTTCGTGGGACGGTACTGGTACGGCGCGCCGGTGAAGGAGCTGGCGGCCGGTCGGGGAGAAACGCCCCGGGCGGTGGCCTCCCGCCTGTATCGGCTGCGGCAGAGCCTGAAGACCCATTTGGAAGGGGAGGATGTTACAGTATGAAAGTGGAAAAGCTGTACGATGGCATCACGCAGCTGGAGGACGAGCTGATCCGGGAGGGCGAGCCCGCCCGCCGGAAAACGGGCAAGCGTCCCAGACGCTGGCTCCCGGCGGCAGCAGCCGCCGCCTGTGTGGCGCTGTGCGCCGTTTTATGGGGCGGACAGCAGGTGGGGCACGATGCGGCGTTGGCTGACACCAATCAGTCCTCCGCGTCCGAATCGGCCAATGGCACCGGCGATACAGAGGAGGCTTCAACGGTCTGGCAGCATTATGCCGGGCCCATCCTGCCGCTGGATGTTTTGGAAGGAGCGGGGATCACCGCGCAGCGGGAGGTGACGCTGGATGTGTCCGGCTCGCAGCTGGCCGTGGAGGATCGATATGCTCTGACGGCATCGGAGGATCGGACGGCGACGCTGGTGTATCCCTTTGTTTCCAGCCTGTGGGAGCTGGAGGAGGCGCTTCCCACGCTGACGGTGTCGGGGCAGCAAATCGAAACACAGCTGTATGCCGGGGCTTATGCCGGCGGGTATCAGGCGGCGTCTGAGGATAATGGGGCGCTGCTGAACCTGCTGCAGCCCCGGAGCTGGGAGGATGTTGAACGGCTGCTGTCCGATGAGGACTACCGTCAGGCGGCGCTGGAGCCGGAAGCGCTGCCGGAGACGCCGGTGGTGGTCTATCGCTTTGCCGGGGCGGCCCGCCCGGACAGTCTCCCTGCCGGGTCGGTGGGGGTGGATGTGACGCCCGGGGAGGGCAGCATCCTGCTGACCTACGGCTTTAGCGGTTATCAGGCATGGGATACGGGCGCTGTGCGGTACAGCTATTCCGTCAAGGGAGATGACCTGCGGGCGCTGGTGGTGCTGGGCGAAGATGTGACCGGTCTGACCGTGCAGGGCTATCCGGACGGCGGCTGCGAGGACGGAGAGGAGACCGATGCCATCACCCTGCCGGGAATGACCCGGGAGGAGACTACCCTGGGGGCCTTTTTGCGGGAGGCCGCCCGGGACTGGAGCGCCACAGAGCACGGCGCGCTGCTGCTGCAAAGCGCGGTGCAGCTGCTGAGCGACTTTGGCCCGCTGGCAGAGCAGCCGGTGGGGCGTTATGAGATCGGACGGCTGGAGGAGCTGTTTTCCGATGCCCGGGGACAGCTGCGGGTGTTTTACCTGACGGCACAGGTGGAGCTGACGGCGGGACAGCCGCTGGAGGCGGCGTTCACCTTTGAAAAAGAGGCCGGGTACGACTACATTCCTCAGAGCGACGACCGCCGGGGCGTACAGAGCTATGAGCTGGCCACCCGGCTGGGCAGCAGCCTGACTTTCTCCGGTCAGTGGGCCACGCTCACCGGCTGGGAGGCGATAACGCTGACAGATCAGAGCTTCGGCTTTGACCCGGCGGGAGGCATCACCCGGGTTGCGTTGACAGAGAAAGGTTACACGCTGGAGCTCCAAAAATAGCGGAAAAAAGCCCGGTTGGCTCTGCCAAACGGGCTTTTCTCTGTAGAATTTACCGTTCGTTCACGGAAATGGCTTGCGGAAGTTACAAAAATCCTGTAAAGTAGAAACATTAACAATGAAAGCATTTCTGGAGGCAATTTTTTATGCGAAGCTGGCTGCAAAAAGTGATGACGGGTCGATACGGCGTGGATGAATTCAGTCGATTTCTGAACATCCTGGCCATGGTATTTCTGGTGCTGTTTATGCTGCTGAACAACAGTCTGGGCAGCTTTTTCTGGCTGTTGACCATGGCGACGCTGATCTGGAGCTTTGTCCGGATCCTCTCCCGCAACACCTACCGGCGGCGGGCGGAAAACAACGCCTATCTCACCCTGCGCTATAACCTGACGCGAAAGCTTTCCGGCGTGCGGCAGCGGATGCGGCAGAAGAAGTATTACCGGTTTTACAAATGCCCCAAATGCGGCATCACCACCCGGGTGCCCAAGGGCAAGGGGAAGATCCGCATCACCTGCCCCAAGTGCGGGGAGATCTTCCAGAGGAAGAGCTGATGTTCGGCTATGTTGTCGCCCGGAAGGACACTCTTTCGGAGGAGCGGCAGGCCCGCTATCGAGGCTGTTACTGCGGCCTGTGCCGGGAACTGAAGGTACGCCACGGGGGCCTGGCACGGCTGGCGCTGAATTATGACATGACCTTTCTGGTGCTGGTGCTGAGCGCCCTGTACGAGCCGGAGGAGCAGACGGGCGCCGACCGCTGCGCCCCCCATCCCACCAAAGCGCAGTCCTGGTGGACCAGCGCCTACAGCGCCTATGCCGCCGATCTGACGGTGGCGCTGACCTATCACAAGCTGCGGGATGACTGGCTGGATGACGGGGCGCGGCTGCAAAAGGGCCTGATGGAGCAGCTGCAGGGAGCCTATGATCGGGTAAAGGCCCGGCTACCGCAGCAGTGCGCCGCCATCGAGCGGGAGCTGGAAGCACTGCTGGCGCTGGAAAAGGCCGGCGAGGCCGTCCCCGACAAGGGTGCCGCCTGCTTTGGCCGTTTGATGGCTGAGCTGTTTGTGGAAAAAGAGGATCACTGGAGCCCCGCCCTGCGGGAGTTGGGCTTTTGGCTGGGCGAGTTCGTTTATTTACAGGACGCCTGCGTGGATCTGGAGAAGGACGCCAAAAAGGGACGGTACAACCCGCTGCTGGCCATGCATGACGGGCAGGTGCGGCCCATGGCGGATTTTGAGCCCATGCTGCTGATGCTGGCCGGTCAGTGCTATGCGGCCTTTGACCGGCTGCCGCTGGTGCAGGACGCGGATATTCTGCGGAACATCCTGCGGGATGGCATCTGGACCCGGTATCATGAGGAACGCTCCCGGCAGGAGCAGAAAGAGAAAAAGAAGGAGGGAGCTCCCCAATGAGAGATCCCTATGAAGTGCTCGGCGTCAGCCGGGATGCATCGGACGAGGAAATCAAGAAGGCCTATCGGCAACTAGCGAAGAAATACCATCCCGATGTGAACCCCGGCGACAAGACTGCCGAGGAGAAAATGAAGGAGGTCAACGCGGCCTACGACGCCATCAAGAGCGGCAATGCCGACAGCTATGGCCAGCCCAATTACGGGCCGCAGGGCCAGAGCGGCGGGCAGGGCTACGGCTACGGCGGTTTTGGCGGCTTCGGCGGCCAGGGCGGCTGGCAGACCTACACATGGGATCCCTTCCGGGGCTGGCAGGGCTACGGCCGTCAGCAGCAGCAGAGCCAGGATCCGGAGGAGACGGCGGAACTGCGGGCCGCACGCAATTACATCGCCGCGCGACACTATGCCGAGGCGCTCCACGTGCTGAGCAGCATCGCCGACCGGAATGCCCGGTGGTACTATTACAGCGCCATCGCCAACGCCGGACAGGGCAACCGGGTGCTGGCGCTGGAGCACGCCCGACGGGCCTGTCAGATGGATCCCGGCAATGCCGAGTACGAGACCTATCTCAGCGAGCTGGAGCGTGGCGGGCGCAGCTATCATCAGGCCGGCGGCTACAGTCAGAGCGCCAACCCCGCCCGCTGGTGTATGGGCATGATGCTGTTGAATCTGTGCTGCAATCCTTATTGCCATCTGGGCTTCTGCTGTTAAGCGGAGGCCCTTTCTTTTATAAAATAAAAAAGAAAACACCCTTTGTTCGGAGACAAAAGGTGTTTTTCTGGTGGACGATACAGGAATCGAACCTGTTACCTCCTGTACGTCAAACAGGCG
>CAZDUQ010000042.1:0-9493 GCA_964508665.1 uncultured Oscillospiraceae bacterium
GAAGACCAGCACCAGAGCCATCTGCATGGAGAAGCTCAGCAGACCCCAGAAGCCGCTGCTGTTACCCCAGGAGGCCAGCACATCGATGGGGCCCATGCCGGTGGCAGCCATTGCACCGACAAAGACGATGATGGTCAGGATCACGGCGAACAGGAAGGCGTCGGGCAGCCATCTGTTCATGACGCGAACGCAGCCGTTTGTGAACTTTTTGAACATAAGTACACACTCCTTAATTTATTTGTGAATAAATCAAAACCGGCTGCTTACAGTCCGATGTTAATTTATTAACACATCACTATTATAGTCTAAACAAAAATTGGCGACAACCGCGAAACTTGTCGAAAATGTGGCGTAAAAACGAGAGAAGATTATTCAAAATAGATAAATGGAAAAATATTTTTTTCAGAAAACGGATTACATGAAAAATATTTTGCAATTGAATCGAAATTCCGAAACGGGAATTGAATCATTTCTAAACGAAATGAAAACGGTTTGTAAACGGTCATGCCGATGGGAAGTCCGCGTCCGCCACGCCGTCAAAATACCGGTGCAGCTCTCCGGACTGCAAAACGCCCCGGTCGGTGACATAGCCGGTGACAAGCTCCGCCGGGGTGATGTCAAAGGCGGGATACAGCCCGGTTACGCCGGGCAGCGTCACCCGCACGCCCTGATGCTCCAGCACAGAGTCGCCGTCCCGATACTCCAGCGTCACGCTGCCCGCATCGGCCTTTTTCCGGTCGGGTGCGCCGGTGACATAATAGGGAACCCGGAAGCGGCTGGCGCACAGGGCGATGGGAAAGGTGCCCACCTTGTTCACCACCGTGCCGTCCATGCAGATCACATCGGCCGCCGAGGTGAACAGATCCACCTTTCCCTGAGACAGCAGCAGCCCGGGCATATTGTCGCAGATCACCGTGACGGGCACCCCCTGCTGGGCCGCCACACTGGCCGTCAGCCGCGCCCCCTGAAGGAAGGGTCGGGTCTCCGGGCAGATCAGCGAGACCTGCTTGCCCAGCGCGGCGGCGTCCCGCAGCATCAGCCCCACCACCGTTTCGGCAAAGCACTGGGTCATGACGGTGGCATGGGCAGGCATACGCCGGGCCAGCTCCACGGCACACCGGTCGATGTTGCGGTACCGGATCTCCATCATGTCTACCGCGTGGCGGCGCAGGGCCTCGGTCACATCCTGCCCGCCGTCCAGCGCTCGCTTCGCCGCCCGGAGACAGGCCGCCGTGATGCCCTCCATCCGGGTGGCCGTGGTGGGCCGTGCATGGGAGAGAGTATGAGCCGCCTGCCGCAAAAAGTCCATGGGTTCCCGGCTGTTGCGGCATTCGTGGGCCGCCAGCGCCATACCGTGGGCGGCGGCGTAATAAGGCCCGGCGCTCTGGGTCACCATATCGGCGATGGCCTGCGCCACCTCTCCGTGGGTGCGGCAGGTGACGAACCGGGTCTCCATGGGGAAGACCCGTCTGTCCAGGATGCGGACGACGCCGTCCTCATACCATGCCACATTCTCAAATTGCAGCAGAAAAGCCAGACCGTGGTCGGCGCGGAGCATTGTCATAAGGATATCCCTCCTGTTGTGATTGCTCCCTCGAGTATACCGCATCTTTGCGCGATAATCCACAAAAAAACAACCGATCACCAGGGAAATCTACCGAATTGCACGAAAAATGGAAAGAAAATGAGAATTCTGTCCGATGACGCTTGCAATTCATCGAAAGAAATGATACCATGTAGGCGCAAAAACCTTTTCCCAACTTTTGTGCAAGGGCACATAAATTAAAGAGGAGGAACACAAACATGAAAAAGTATCTGGCTCTGCTGCTGGCCGCCATGATGATCGTGGCACTGGCCGCCGGCTGCGGAAACGACACCGCCGACAACGGCGATTCCGACAAGACCTACAAGATCGGTATGGTCACCGATGTGGGCGGCGTCAACGACAAGTCCTTCAACCAGACTTCCTGGGAGGGCCTGCAGGCTCTGAAGGCTGCCGACAGCCGCTTTGAGGTCCAGTATCTGGAGTCCAAGACCGATGCCGACTATCAGGGCAACATCGAGACCTTCATCGATGAAGACTACGACCTGATCATCTGCGTGGGCTATATGCTGGCCACCGCCACCAAGGAGGCCGCTACCGCCAATCCCGATCAGAAGTTCGCCATCATCGATGACAGCACCATCGATCTGCCCAACGTGGCCTGCCTGATGTTTGCTCAGAATCAGGCTTCCTACCTGGTGGGCCTGGTGGCCGGTATGATGACCGAGTCCAACACCGTGGGCTATGTCCAGGGTATGTACTCCGAGTCCATGAACCAGTTCGCCGTGGGCTATATCGCCGGTGTCAAGGCCGCCAATCCCGAGGCCGAGATCCTGCAGTACAACGCCAACTCCTTTGGCGATGCCGCCGTGGGCAAGACCGCTGCCGTTGATATGATTACCAAGGGCGCCGATGTCATTTACCACGCTGCCGGCGGCACCGGCTCCGGTGTCATCGAGGGCTGTAAGGAAAACGGCATCTGGGCCATCGGCGTTGACTCCGACCAGAGCCCCCTGGCTCCCGAAAACGTCATCACCTCCGCTATGAAGCGTGTTGACAGCGCCGTTCAGGATATCTCCAAGCAGCTGGCCGAGGGCAGCTTCCAGTCCGGCATCCATATGTATGACCTGTCCAATGAGGGCGTCGGCATTGCTCCCACCCAGGACCTGCTGCCTGAGAGCGTTGTCTCTGCCGTCAACGATGCCATGGCCAAGGTCGAGGCCGGCGAGATCACCGTTCCCAACTCTCCCGAGGAGCTGGAAGCGATCTATCCCGGTGCCTTCACCCTGACCGAGTAATTGTTTTCAGGACCTCCGCTGAATCGTTCGGCGGAGGTCTTTTATTTTTTCGCCAGACGGTGGAAATTTCGCTAAAATGTGATATAATAAGAGAAATAACGACTTTTACAATGATTTTTGGGAGGGAACGACCATGCGCGAAATGACTGCCGAGCAGATGCAGGCGGCGCAGGAGGGGATCTATGCCGTCCTGACCGACCGTACCCTGACCCACGAGCAGCGGGTCACCGAGCTGGCCCGCAAGGCGGAAAATCTGCTCACCGTCCTGGACGAGCCGGAGGGACTGGAAGAGCTGATGCGCTGCCCGGATGAGGAACGGTGCATCTGCAATCTGTTCGAGGGCGACGCACCCTACCGCCCCCGGTACATCGTGCCCGATTACGCCAAATTTCTGCGGGAGGGCAGCGAATTTTTGCAGCTGGGCCCGGCGGAGGATCTGTTCGACGCCCTGAACAACCTGCTGATCTTTTATCACAATGTTCCCAGCATCACCAACTTCCCGGTGTTTGCCGGCAATCTGGATCAGCTGCTGGAGCCCTATCTGGACGGCCTGGATGACGGGACCGTCAAAAAGGCCCTGCGCCTGTTTCTGAAAAATGTGGATCGCACCATTCTGGACTCCTTCTGCCACGCCGACATCGGCCCTGCGGACACCCGCGCCGGCCGTCTGCTGATGCAGGTGGAGGCCGAGCTGGAAAACGCCGTTCCCAACCTGACCATGCGCGTCAGTCCGGAAACGCCCGACAGCTTTTTGCTGGAGGGCATCCGCTGCGCCATGCATTCCGCCAAGCCCAGCTTTGCCAACGACACCATGTTCCGCGCCGAGCTGGGCGACAGCTATGTCATCGCCAGCTGTTACAATGGCCTGCTGCTGGCCGGCGGCAGCTATACCCTGTCCCGGCTGATTTTGGGCAACATCGCCCGCCGGGCGGAGAGCATCGCCGATTTCAAGCAGCGGGTCTTCCCCTGGGTGATGGAGGTCATGGCCCGGTATATGGATGAGCGCATCCGCTTCATCGTGGAGAAAAGCGGCTTCTTCGAGAGCAATTTCCTCGCCCGGGAGGGCTTCATCCGGCGGGAAAACTTCACCGCCATGTTCGGCATGGTGGGTCTGGCGGAGGCCGTCAATGTGCTGATGGAAAAGGAGGGCAAGCCCTTCCGCTACGGCCGCGATGCCGAAGCCGATGCTCTGGGCGTGGAGATCATGGAGCAGATGGCCGCCTTCAACAACGCTCATCAGGCCCCCTATTGCGAAGCCACCGGCGGACATTTCCTGCTGCACGCCCAGGTGGGGCTGGCGCAGGATCACGATGTCACTCCCGGCACCCGCATCCCCATCGGGCAGGAGCCTGCGGAGCTGGTGGATCATTTGAAGCATATGTCCCTGTTCCATAAATATTTCCCCTCGGGCACCGGCGATATCTTCCCGGTGGATCTGACGGTACATAACAATCCCGCTTTCCTGCTGGACATCCTGCGGGGAGCCTTCGCTTCCGATATCCGCTATCTGTCCTTTTACGCCAGCGACAGCGATGTCATCCGTGTCACCGGCTATCTGGTAAAGCGCTCGGAGATGGAAAAGCTGGACAGCGGCCTCAACGTGCGGCAGAACACCACCGGTCTGGGACTGGGGGCCGCCAAAAACGGCCGCATCCTCAGCCGCCGCATCCGCTGATATGGAGGCGCTGGTCAACCGGATCATCCCCTTCAGCTCGGTGGACGGCCCCGGCAACCGTACTGCCGTCTTTTTGCAGGGCTGCAACTTCCGCTGCCTGTACTGTCACAATCCGGAGACCATGTCTCTCTGCACCCACTGCGGCGTCTGCCTGACGGTCTGTCCCACCGGCGCGCTGAAAAGGGAAGGGGAGCGGGTGCTCTGGGATCCGGACAAATGCTGCCGGTGCGATGCCTGCCTGAAGGTCTGCCCCAACAGCAGCTCGCCCCGTACCCGCTCCATGACCCCGGAACAGGTGATGGAGGAGGTGCGGCGCAACCTGCCCTTCGTCCGGGGCATCACGGTCTCGGGCGGGGAATGCACACGCTGGCCCGATTTTGTGCGGGAGCTGTTCGCGCTGGCAAAGGCCGAGGGCCTGCATACCCTGCTGGATACCAACGGCAGCTACGACCTGTCTGCCGACCCGGCCCTCATGGCCGTCGCCGACGGCGTGATGCTGGATGTGAAGGCGTGGAGCCCTGCGGCCCATCAGACACTCTGCGGCGGGGATAATGCAATGGTCAAGCAGAATCTGGCCTTTCTCACCGCCTGCGGCAAGCTCACCGAGGTGCGCACCGTGGTGATGGGGAACGGCCCGGGCGACCCGGAGGAGACCGTCCGTCAGACCGCGATGGCCGCTGCCGGGAGCGGTGCCCGCTATAAGATCATCCGTTATCGCCCCTTTGGCGTGCGGGAGCCTTACCGCTCTCAGCTGACCGTGCCGGAGGATGCCCTGCTGGAGGCGCTGGCCCGGCTGGCCCGGGACTGCGGCATGACCGACGTGGTGATCACCTGATTTCGCGTTTTTGAAAAACGAATATAGAGAAGGAAAACCAAAAGGGAGGGAGCTTTTTGGCGAACTATCATAACGCCGACCTTTCCACCCCGGTGGTGGAAATGCGCGGCATCGTGAAGAAATTCGGCGACTTCACGGCCAACGACGGCATCGATCTCACGGTACACAAGGGCGAGATCCATGCCATTCTGGGGGAAAACGGCGCCGGAAAAAGCACGCTGATGAACATCCTGTACGGACTGTACCGGCCCACCGCCGGTGAGATCCGCATCAACGGTCAGCCGGTGGACATCGACAGCCCCAAAAAGGCCATCGAGGTGGGCATCGGTATGGTGCATCAGCACTTCATGCTGGTGCAGCCGTTCACCGTCACCGAAAACATCGTGCTGGGCATGGAGCCCACCCTGGGCCTGAAGCTGGATATGGCCGCCGCCCGCAAGAGCGTGGTGGAGATCTCCCGGCGCTACGGTCTGGCCATCGACCCGGACGCCCGGGTTGAGGACATCTCCGTGGGTATGCAGCAGCGTGTGGAGATCCTCAAGGCGCTGTACCGGGGTGCGGACATCCTGATTTTGGACGAGCCCACCGCCGCGCTGACCCCGCAGGAAATTCAGGCCCTGATCGAGATCATGCACAAGCTGACCGCCGACGGCAAATCCATCATCCTCATCACCCACAAGCTGAAGGAGATCCGCGCCGCTGCCGACTTCTGCACCATCATCCGTCTGGGCAAGCTGGTGGATGTTGTCCGGGTGGAGGACACCGACGAAAGCGAGCTGGCTGCCAAAATGGTGGGCCGAAACGTCACCTTCCAGGTGGAAAAGGAGGAGCATCCCTTCGGCGATGTGGTGCTGGAGGTGCGCGACCTCCACGGCATGGACTACCGCAAGGTGGAGATCCTGAAGGGTCTGAGCCTCAGCGTCCGGGAGGGCGAGATCCTGGGTATCGCCGGCATCGACGGCAACGGTCAGACCGAGCTGGTGGAGATCCTCACCGGCCTGCGAAAGGCCACCTCCGGTGTGGTGTCCGTCCGGGACGAAAATCTCATCAATGCATCCCCGCGCAAGCTGTTCAACAAGGGGGTTTCCAGCATCCCCGCCGACCGGCAGAAGCACGGTCTGGTGCTGGATTTCACCGTGGCGGAAAACCTGATCCTGCAAAATTACCGGGAGCCGCAGTTCTCCCGCAACGGCTTTTTGAAAAAGGACGCCATCCGGGATTTCGCACAGGATTGTATGGAGAAGTTCGATGTCCGTCCCCGTGATGCGGTGGCAAAGCCCGCCGGGACGCTGTCGGGCGGCAACCAGCAGAAGGTCATCATCGCCCGCGAGGTGGAAAATGACAAGGATCTGCTCATCGCCGTCAACCCCACCCGCGGTCTGGATGTGGGCGCCATTGAATATGTGCACAGGTACATCGTGGATCAGCGGAACAAGGGCAAGGCCGTGCTGCTGGTGTCCTTCGAGCTGGACGAGGTCATGAGCCTGTCCGACCGCATCGACGTCATCTTTGACGGAAAGATCGTGGGCAGCGTTACCGGCGACAGGGCCGATGAAAAGGAGCTGGGCCTGATGATGGCAGGAGGTGGCAAACATGAAGCGTAAGTTCTCCCTTTCCGGCCTGCTGCAAAGCAACCTGACGCTGACTCTGTGCGCCGTGGTCTTTGCGTTTCTGGTGGGCGGCGTCTTCCTGTGGTGCATCGGCATCAGTCCTCTGACGGCTTATGCCAAGCTGCTGGAGAGCGCTTTCAGCTCGGCAAAATCCATTTCCTACTGCGTGGTCTATGGCACGCCGCTGATCTTCACCGGCCTGTCGGTGGCTTTCTCCTTCCGCACCGGCGTGTTCAACATCGGCGCCGAGGGTCAGTTCGTGGTGGGCTCTATGGCCGCCTGCGTGGTGGGTATTCTGGTGCCGGCTCCCTCGGTGATCCTCATCCCCCTGTGCTTTGTGGCGGCTGCGGCAGCCGGTGCCCTGTGGGGCCTGATCGTAGGCTTTTTGAAGACCAAATGGGGCATCAACGAGGTGCTCTCCATGATCATGTTCAACTGGATCGCCTTCTATCTCTCCAATTACATCGTCTCCATCCCCGCCATTCACAGCGAGGGCTCGGCTGAGGCCACCAAAAATGTCTCCGATGCGGCACGCATCCTGCTGCCCCAGGGCCTGCGGGATGCGCTGGGCCTGGCCAGCACCGCCAACTGGGGCATCATTCTGGCGGGCATCTTTGCCATCGTGATCTATCTCATCATCGAAAAGACCACTCTGGGCTATGAGCTGAAGGCCGTGGGCTTCAACCGCAGCGCGGCGGAGTACGGCGGCATCCATGTGAACCGGGCCATGCTGACGGCCCTGAGCATCTCCGGCGCGCTGGCCGGCATGGGCGGCGCGGTGCAGCTGCTGGGCATGGGCCAGCGCATCAGCGTCTTTGCCGGACAGGAGGGCTATGGCTTCGACGGCATTGTGGTGGCCCTCATCGGCTCCTCCAATCCGCTGGGCGTGGTGGTGGCCGGTATCTTCTACGGTGCGCTGAAATACGCCGGCGGCAAGCTGAACCTCATCGGCGCTCCCTCGGAGGTCGTCAAGATCATCACCGGCACGGTGGTGTTCTTCATCGCCATTTCCCATATCTTCAAGATCGTGAAAAAGAGAAAGGCGGCGAAATAAGTGGAAAGCATCATCAACGAACTGGGCATTATTCTGTATGCCACTCTGATTTACACGCCGCCCCTGCTGTTTGCCGCCCTGGGCTCCTGCTTTTCGGAAAACAGCGGCGTGGTGAACATCGGCATCGAGGGCATGATGACCATCGGCGCATTTTTCGGTGCGGCCATCGCCCATTTTACCGGCAATCCATGGATCGGCTTTTTGTGCGCCGGGATCGCCGGTGCGGCCCTTGCCGCGCTGCACGCCTGGGCCTGCGTTTCGCTCCATGCGGATCAGACCATCGTGGGCACCGCCATCAACTTTTTGGGCACGGGCATCGCGCTGCTGCTGTCCAAGGCGTGGTTCAACTCCTCCGATACACCCAACCTCATCGACAACAAGCTGCCCAACCTGTTCGCCGGGATGTTCGACAGCGGCACGGTGGCCGACAACTTTTTGAAGAATGTGCTGCGCAACCCGGTGAGCACCTATCTGGTGTTCCTCTGTGTGCTGGTGGTGTGGTTCATCTTCTACAAGACCCGCTTCGGGCTGCGGCTTCGGGCCGCCGGTGAGCACCCCAAGGCCTGTGATACCCTGGGCATCCGTGTCATCGGCATCCGCTATGCCGCCGTCATCATTTCGGGCTTTTTGGCCGGTCTGGGCGGCGCATCCATCACCATGGCCACCATGAACCAGTTCCGCCCCACCTCGGTGGTGGGTCACGGCTTCATCGCCATCGCCGCCGTCATCTTCGGCAAGTTCAAGCCTCAGGGAGCCATGTGGGCCTGCCTGCTGTTCGGTATGTGTACCGGCCTGCGGGTCGTGCTGGGCGGCTCCTCTCCCATCCCCACTCAGCTGATCTCCATGATCCCCTATGCCATCACGGTGGTGGTGCTGGTGCTGTTCGTGGGCAAATCCCGGGCTCCCGCCGCCAACGGCAAGCCCTATATCAAGTCCAGATAAGAGGTGTCTGCCATGACTGAACAGGAACTGATCCGCGAGGCCGTCGCCGCCCGCGAAAATGCCTATACCCCTTATTCCCATTTCCGTGTGGGTGCCGCGCTGGAAGGGGAGAGCGGCCGGGTCTATCGGGGCTGCAATATTGAAAATGCTGCCTATACCCCCAGCAACTGCGCCGAGCGCACTGCCTTTTTCAAGGCCGTGAGCGAGGGTGAGCGGGCCTTCCGCCGCATCGCCATCGTGGCCGGGCCGGAA
Source organism: uncultured Oscillospiraceae bacterium (assembly GCA_964508665.1). Lineage (GTDB taxonomy): Bacteria > Bacillota > Clostridia > Oscillospirales > Butyricicoccaceae > UBA4644. The sequence goes on from CAZDUQ010000042.1 coordinate 9,210, forward strand.
GGCGGCGAGCTGGTGCACACCGCCCCCTGCGGCGTCTGCCGTCAGGTGATGATGGAGTTTTGCCGCCCGGAGAGCTTTCAGATCCTGCTGGCCACCTCACCGGAGACCTATACCGTCTATACCCTGCGCCAGCTGCTGCCGGAGGGCTTTGGCCCGGCGGATCTGCAATAACGCCTTTTCCCTGTCGGGGCCGACCGTGCTGTCGGCTCCGACTTTTTTCGTTTCTGTCGGGCCTCATAGTAAATTAAATGCAGAAAAGAGTTGAACGCTCTTTTCTGCATTAT
>CAZDUQ010000043.1:0-9401 GCA_964508665.1 uncultured Oscillospiraceae bacterium
TTGCCGCCGTGGAGCAAAAAGCTCCTACGCCCCTTTTTCCCCTGCCGTTTCTCCGGCGCAGGACCTTTATTCTCAGCGTCCTGAGCCTGTTTCTGACTCAGGGGCTGATGCAGGCCAACATGACCAATCTCATCGTCTTCGTCCGCAGCACCACGCCCCAGAACACCGTCATCTCCGCCTATGCCATTTCTGTCTTATATCTGGGAATGTCCCTGGGCGCAGTTTTTCTGGGCCCCCTTGGCGACCGGCATGAGCCAAGGAACGTGCTCACACTCTCGCTGCTTGTGACAGGTGCAGGGTGCGCCTGGATGCTGGCTTTCTCCGCTTCCACACCGGTGGGCCTGATGATGGCTTCTCTTGGTCTTCTGGGCTTTGGCCTTGGAGGAAACGGGACCATCTTTCTCAAAGTCGCCCTGTGGGGCCTGACGAAGGAAGATGCCGGTGCCAACACCGGCACCTACGGTCTTTTTCGGGATCTGGCCGCCCCCTTCGGTGTGGCCGTGTTTGTCCCGCTGTTTACCAATCGTCTCGGTGCTGCCACCGCGCAGGGGATCCCTCAGGCGCAGGCCGCCGTATCAGCCATTCATGTTCTGGCACTGGCCGAACTGATCTGCGTTGCCCTGGGCGTCGCCGCCGTGCGCGCACTTCCCACATTTTATCAGAAAGGAAGAACCCCATGAATTTACAGGGAAAGGTTATTCTCGTCACCGCTGCCACCCGGGGCATTGGTCTTGCCTGCGTCAACCGATGTGCCCGGGAGGGGGCCACAGTCTATCTGGCCGCCCGCAATCCGGAAAAAGCCCAGGCTCAGGTGCAGCTGCTGAAAGAGTATGATGTTCACTGGGTCTACTGCGATGCCACAAAGCCAGACACCATTGCCCCCATGATCGACACCGTCATGGCACAGTCCGGCGCCATTGACGGTCTTGTCAACAATTTTGGCACATCCGATCCCCGACGGGATCTGGATTTTCGCCATACCGATGCGGACTATTTTCTGGCTCTTGTCACACTCAACCTGCGCAGCGTCTTTCTCACCAGCCAATTGGCCGCCCGATGTATGGCAGGCGGTTCCGGCGGCAGCATTGTGAATATTTCCTCCGTGGGCGGTGCCATTGCAGATCTGTCTCAGGTCGCCTACGGGACCAGCAAAGCGGCAATCAACCACCTGACCAGACTCATTGCGGTCCACGAAGCCCGCAACGGCATCCGGTGCAACGCCATTTTACCGGGCATGACCGCCACGGATGCCGTCGTGCAGCATCTGACGCCGGACTTTCGCAGCCGCTTTCTGCGCCATATCCCTCTGGGACGCATGGGAACACCCGAGGAAATTGCCGCCGTCACGGCGTTTTTCCTCAGTGACGATGCCGCCTATATCACAGGACAAACCCTCTTTGTCAGCGGCGGCTTCGGTCTGGCCTCACCCCTGTATGGCGACGACGCGCAGGATAATCGAGCATAAAAGCATAAAAACGCAGCACCGATGTGAACACATCGGCGCTGCGCTGTTATTTGATTTGGTAAATCCGGTGATTTACAGGCCCATCTCTGCCTTGACCTCACCAAAGCAGCGAATGGCAAAATCCAGATCCTCTTTGGTGTGACCGGCAGAGATCTGGGTGCGGATCCGATCCCGGCCCTTGGGCACCACGGGATAGCAGAAGGCCACAACATACACGCCCTTTTCCAGCATCCGGCGGGCAAACTCGTGGGCCACCTTGGGATCATAGAGCATAACCGGTACGATGGGATGCTCGCCGGGGAGCAGATCGAAGCCCAGCTTCTCCATACCTGCCCGGAAATAACGGGCATTTTCGTGCACCTTGTCCCGCAGAGCCGTGGACTCTTCCAGCAGCTCAATGGTGCGGATGGTGGCGGCACAGATGGCGGGGGCAACCGTGTTGGAGAACAGGTAGGGCCGGCTGCGCTGGCGCAGCAGATCCACAATGGGCTGCCGGGCTGCCGTATAGCCGCCGGACGCACCGCCCAGAGCCTTGCCAAAGGTGCCAGTGATGATATCCACCCGGCCCATGACACCGCAATACTCTGCCGTGCCGCGGCCGTGCTCACCCATAAAGCCCACAGCATGGCTGTCATCCACCATGGTCAGTGCATCAAATTCATCTGCCAGATCACAGATGGACTTGAGGTCGGCAATGTAGCCGTCCATGGAGAACACGCCGTCGGTGGCGATGAGGATCTTTTTGCAGCCGCAGACCCGGGCATCCTCCAGTTGGGCCCGCAGATCGGCCATATCGTTGTTTTTATAGCGATAGCGTCTGGCCTTGCACAGACGAACGCCGTCGATGATGGAGGCGTGGTTCAGCTCATCGGAAATGACGGCGTCCTCAGCCCCCAGCAGCGTCTCGAACAGGCCGCCGTTGGCATCGAAGCAGGAGGAGTACAGGATGGCATCGTCCATCCCGGCAAAGGCGGCGATGCGGGCCTCCAGCTCCTTGTGGATGCTCTGGGTGCCGCAGATAAAGCGCACCGAGGACAGGCCAAAGCCCCAGCGGTCATAGCTCTCCTTTGCGGCGGCCATCAGGTCGGGGTTGTTGGAAAGGCCCAGATAGTTGTTGGCGCACATATTCACCACGCCGTCTCTGGCGGTGGTGTCGATGCGGGAGCGCTGGGGGGTGGTAATGATGCGCTCCTCCCGCCAGGTGCCCGCCTGACGGATGGCTTCCAGTTCGGCTTCAAAGGCCTGCAATGCAGTCTTGCTCATGGGTGATCCTCCTTTATTTCTTTGTCCAGTCCAAAATGACCTTGCCGGATTTTCCGCTGTTCATGGCGGCAAAGCCCTGCTCAAACTCGGTGTAGTGGAAGCGGTGGGTGATGACCGGGGTGAGATCCAGCCCGCCCTGCACCATATAGCTCATCTGGTGCCAGTTGTCCATCTTCCGGCCGTAAATGCCCTGAAGGGTCAGGCCCTTGCAGATGATGTCGTTCATATCCACCTCAATGGGCTTGTTGCCCAGTCCCAGCAGCGAGATCTTGCCGCCGTTGCGCATGACCGAGCACATCTGGCGGAAGGCGGCGCCGTTGCCGCTCATCTCCAGACCCACGTCAAAGCCCTCCATCAGCTTCTGCTCCTTCATCACGGTGGGCAGATCCTCCCGGGCGGTGTTGACGGCGGCGTCCACCCCCATCTTGCGGGCCAGCTCCAGCCGATAGTCGTTCACATCGGTGATGATGACCCGGCGGGCGCCGGCATATTTGCAGATACCGGCGGCAATGATGCCGATGGGGCCCGCGCCGGTGATGAGCACATCCTCCCCCACCAGATCCCACATCAGGGCGGTGTGGGTGGCGTTGCCGAAGGCATCGAAGAAGGCCACCACATCCTCGGGCAGGGATTCGTCGATAATGATCACATTGGAGGCGGGGATGCAGACGTATTCGGCAAAAGCGCCATCCCGATCCACACCCACGCTGGTGGTGTTTTTGCACCACTGGATGTTGCCGGTGTGGCAGTTGCGGCAGTGACCGCAGGTGATGTGGCCCTCGCCGGAGACCCGCTGTCCCACGGTCAGTCCGGTGACACCGGCTCCCAGCCGGGCGATCTCGCCCACATATTCGTGGCCGATGACCATGGGCTGCCTGATATGCAGCCGCGCCCAGGGATCCCAGTTATAAATATGTACATCGGTGCCGCAGATGGCGGTCTTGTGAATTTTGATCAGCACCTCGCCGGGGCCGGGGGTGGGGACGGGGACTTTTCGCAGCTCCAGACCGGGGCCAAGGGTCGGCTTGTAGATCGCGTCCATCATTTGCATACATGTGTCCTCCATTCAAAGACAGAATCGGGCAAAACCAGCAGAAATGTTCGTACTCTAAAGACACTATAGTCCTTTTCCCAGTCCATGTCAATAGCCATTTGCAAAAACTCCCCCGCAGGTATACCCGCGGGGGAGCCATCGGTTCTATGGATCAGTACATCCGGTACAGGAGGGCGGCGAACTCGGCGCGGGTGATGGTGCCCAGCGGGTTCACCCTGTTATCATTGCCGGTGACGACACCCAGCGCGGCCAGCAGATCGATGTGATCGGCAGCCCAGGCGGGAATGGCGGCGCTGTCGGAAAAATCACAGGCGCCGTAGCTGTAGCCCCGCTCCAGCGTGCGGCCCAGAATGGTCACGATCTGGGCGCGGGTACAGTCGTTCTGCGGCCGGAAGACCGACGCGCCGGAGGCATCGGTGCCGCCTGTCATGATGCCCAGGGCGTACATGGCCTTTACATGGGGCAGCGCCCAGGAGGCGATCTTTCCGGCATCGGCATAGGGCAGCGTGACGCTCTCATACAGACTGGTGTCCACCCCCAGGAAGCGGGAGAGCATGGTGGCGGCCATCTCGTTGCTCACCTTTGTGGTGGGAGAGAAGGCGGTGCCGGCGGAAAATACGCCCTTTTGCAGCAGATATTCCGCATAAGCCCCCGCCCAGTGGCCCTGCATATCGGAAAACGTGGTGGTCAGCGTCCCCTGATCCGCACTGACCCGGGTGCGATTGCCGAAGCTGTCCTCCGCCGTCAGGGTGATGCGGTGAAGCGAGCCGTCCTGGGGCAGCTGTGCGGTGAGGATACCATTGGCAAAGGTAAAGGCAGTGGCCTTGCCGTCCACCGTCAGGGTGAGGTCATCCCCAGTCAGAGCCACGGGGCCGTCATCGGAGACGGCGGCGGTGAGCACCGTGCCGCTGACGGTCAGCTCCGCCCGGGGCGGCGTCTCGTCCAGATCCAGCACACCCTGACAGGCCCGCAGCTGATCCACCAGAAGGGTGTGATCCCCCACACCGAAGCAGACGAAGCCCAGCAGGCTCTGAGCCCCGGCGGGCACGGTGACGGTGGCGGTGCGCCAGCCCTCGCCGTTCATGGTGAAGGAGGCATCAGCCACCTCCCCATCGGTCAGCAGGAAGCGGGCGCTCCAGGTGCCGGTGCCCCGGACGGAAAGGGTAAGATGGCTGGCCCCCGACAGGCTGAGGGCGTTGGTGAGCAGGTATTCGGCAGTGTCCTCCGCCTCCGTGCCCTGATAGGTGAGCTTCAGGGCCTTTTTGCCGTAGCGCACCTGGGTCAGGTCGGAGGTGACGACGGCGGTGGACAGGGCGGAACCGAAGGTTCCGCAGCTCTGTCCGGACTCGAAGCCCTCCAGCAGAGAGGAGGGCTTGCCGGTCACCGTGATGCTGACCGTGGCCGAAACGCCGCCGAAGGAGACCGTGACGGTGCCGGAGCCCGCCTGATTGCCGGCGGTGAACAGGCCGGTCTCATCTACCGTGCCGACGGAGGCATCGGCCCGCCAGGTGAACTGCTCCGGTGAGCAGGTGATCTCCCGCAGGCCGTCGGTGGCACGGATGCCCAGCCGGACGCTCTCTCCCCGCTCCAGCGTCAGGGAGGTGACCGTCTGGCCGTCCCGGGTAAGGGTCAGGGTGGAAACGCTGTCCACCACGGTAATCACGGTGCTCTGGGCGTTCTTCGTTCCGGCGGTGAGCACCGCCTGACCGGTGTAGCTCGGGGCGGTGAACAGGCCGTCCTCCACCTGACCGTCGGTGGCGGTGATGGTGTCGGTCTCGTCCAAAAAGCCCAGGAAATATTTATTGTACCCCACAGCAGACACCGGCAGCGTGGAGCCGGTGAGCACGGTGGCCGCGCGGGGATAAACCACGCTGCCATAGGTGCTGCCCCGCTGGCTGCCCTCTGCCACGAACAGCAGATAGGTGGCGCAGGAGCGGGTCTGGCCGTCGGAGGGAGAGGACAGCACGGCGCTCTCCTGTCCGGGGTAAGACACGGCCAGCACGGAGGAGCCGCCGCCGTCCAGATTGACCGCCTGGACGCAGCCGTAGGACAGCATCAGCTGCGCCGCCTCGGACAGGGTCAGACCTGCGCTGACGGCGCTCTGGCGGCCGTCGCATTCCACCACCACTACCGAGCCGTCCTCCCGGACGCCCAGCAGGGTACGGGGCTCCCGGCCGGAGGTGGTGACATCGGCGGTGACGGCGCCGTCCCGCAGCAGCATATTGCCGCCGCCGGTGCTCCAGACCACATCGTTCCAGCGGTCATCGGCGGTCTCGGCCCGCAGGGTGATGGTGTCTCCCTCCGACAGAATGGCCCCCAGATCCAGCCCCGGGGTATTGTTGGCGGTGAGGGACAGCACCATCTGCCCCTCCTCCATCTCGGTGTTTTTGGTGTCGGACACCGACAGGACGGTGGCCTTTGTGGTTTTGCCCAGGCGCAGATCGCCCCGGGCCTCCAGCAGCACCTCGGTGCCCGCAGCAGTGGTGCGGGTACAGTAGTCAAAATCGGGAGTGTACAGGTAGATTCCCGCAGCCGTGCGCACATTGTTCAGGGCATAGATGGGATACTCCGTGCCATCCTCCGTCGTCAGGGTGAGGGACAGCTTGGGAGTGTCCACGATGGCGGTGCCGTCTTCAAAGAAGCCCACGGCGTTCCAGCTGCCGTCGGAGGTGACCAGGCGGCCGTCCTGGATGGTCATGCCGGTGGGCACGCCCGAGCCGGTGAAGAAGAAATCGGCATTGACGGCGGCCAGCACATGATAGCCCTGCTCCTGAGCGTACTGCACCACCTGCTCCACGGTGGATTTTCCGTAAATGGTATCGCCGTAAAGCACCAGCGGCTGCACAGAGCCGCCGGGCTGGTATTCCAGTGTGAACTGCTGCCGGCGGGTACTGCCGGTCAGGCTGTTGAGCTGAGTCAGCGTCAGGCCGTTGCCCAGCTGAGTGGTGGTCGTATAGGCCCGGTCATCGGCGGCAAAGGCCGGAACGACGCAGGACAGCACCAGCACCGACAGAAGCAGCCAGGCCAGCGCGCGGGTGGGGATCTTTTTCATGGGTACTCCTTTCGCACAGGGGGGTGATTGGCTTTCTGCCGTCTATTATACAGGAAAATCGGACGCCGCGAAAGGGTTTCAGTTCTTAAAAAAGTATGAAGTTTTTGGGCAAAGCGGAAGGTGCTGGCGAAAAAGAGACGGTGCGGCCGCTCGTAAAAAACAATCAAAGCTGCCGTAAAGGCAGCCTTGATCATTTTCTCTCTTCTTTTTTCTCAGGCCTCGGTCAGCAGCTGTGCCAGCTCCTCCGGCGTGATGGCGCCGCAGGCTGCCAGCCGCTCCAGCTGTTCCCTGCTGTACAGCCCCTTGCGATAGTAGCGTCCGATGTGCTCCAGACAGCTGCTCATGCACACACCTCCCCGGTAAGCACCTGATACAGCAGCGCGGCGTTTTCGCTCTCCAGCGCGGCCAGCTGCTCTTTTGCCGTCTGCAACTCCTTCTGCGCGTCCGGCACCTTTGCCACCACGACGCTGCGGCGCACCACCGTGTCATAGCCGGTATAGCTGCCCAGAAGCGTGCCGTCTGCGTCCCGGATCTCCAGCTCGCCCTTTTCCAGCTGCTCCAGCAGGGCCGCATCCACCGGGCCCTCCAGCCGCAGCTCCAGCGCCGGGACGGTCATTCCCGCCGCCTGAGCGGTGGTGAACAGTACATCGCCCGTTCGCTCCGTCTCACCGATTTTCAGCTTGTCCATGCTCATTCCTCCTTCTATTTCCAGGAGCCGTCTACCTTGCCATAGACGCGCTCCGTCTTATGCCAGACACCGTCGGTCTTTGTCCAGGAGACCCCGGCACACCAGACACCGTCGAGCTTCACCGGTGTCTCCGCGCCCACCATCACCTTTCGGGTGCTGTCCAGCAGCGTTGTCTCCGGCAGCACCAGACAGGGCCGCACATACACCGGATTTTTGCCGCCATCATACCACTCCCCCGTGTAATCGATCTTACAGAAAAAGTCCGCATAGGCGCCGCTGGTGTACCGCCCCGGCGTGCGGGTGCCCCAGCCCTCATCACCGCCCGCATCGGGATCGATCACCTTCCAGTCGTTGTAAAAGCTGGCGGTGGCATCCTTGAAATAGGCGAAGGATGCGCCCTCCTGCACATAATATCCGCTGATGGAGGCAAAGTTCTCCACCTCTCGGGCCGCCTCCGCGATGGAGGGCAGCCACACCCGGGCGCTCAGACCCTCGCTGCCGTCGGCCACCACATACGGATCGGTGGCGATGCCCTTTCGATAGGGCAGCCGCACCTGCACCACCTGCTGCGCCACATCACTGTCCAGCCTGGCCAGCCAGGTGCTGTTGAGCATCTGATGCATATAGGAGCCGCTGTAGTCCCCCTTGTCCTGATCGACCTCCTCCACCATTTTTGTGTAGACCGGCTCCTCCGAGCAGTCCAGCATCAGGATGACCCCACCGGAGAAGCTGTCGTCATAGCTGCTGTCCGGCTTGCCGTGCTGCACCACGCGAAAGGCTGTCCGGGTGCCGCTCACCGTCAGATAAACCAGCGAGCCCACCTCCGCATCACACAATCGCATAACCACGCCTCCTTATGCGCTGTATTTGACCCACAGCTCGCCGTTGCTGCCGCCGCTGGGCTCACTGTCGGACAGCACAATGTTCCGCACCTGTGCTGTCCCATAAGCAGTGTTGCTCTGAGCCTTCACCGTGCCGGCCAGCGTTCCCGCCGTGATCTGTCCTGCGCCATGGCTGTGGCTCATGGGCGCTTTCTGAGCAAACAGCGCGCTGTGAGCGGCGCTGTCGCCTGCGTGGCTTTCAAGCCGCGACTGTACCGTCGCGGCGGCATCGGCCGCCACCTGTCGGCAGATCGCCTCGGTCACCAGGCCCTGCTGATGGATGCTCACTTGGATCTGGTCTGCCTGCAGGATGGTCTCTGTGAGGTAAAAGGTCACCGTCAGGTCGGTGTCGTTCTCCACCGTCAGGCTTTCATCCAACCGGAACAGCTTGTACAGCGTCTCGCTTTCCTCCCCCACCCGGGCAAACAGCCCCACCTCCCGCAGGGTGTAGCTTTTGTCGGCCTCAGGCGCCCGCAAAACGGCAGCCACCGTGGCCATCTGTCCGTTCCAGGTCTTATCGTGCAGCTCCAGCGTCTGGCACTCGATATCCATGGCAGCCGACTCCTCATCGGTCTGGCCACTGCCCGCCGCCGCCCGGGTGATCAGCAGACACTGCTCCTGTGCCTGCGCCCTGGCTGCCAGCTCCGCGCCGGCTTTGGTATACATACCGGTCAGCTTCATGTCTCATCCTCCTTGGTATAGATCTCCAGCTTCATTCCCTGGATCAGCCCCCTTCGGGGCGCGGGGGCGCTCTCTGCCTGCGCTTCCGCCTTCAGGATGCAGTCCAGATGGGACGGCGCGGCCCGCCGCAGCGCACGATGTACCGAGCGCAGGCTGGGAACCAGAAACCGCTCCACCCGGGCCGCGATCTCCACCCGGTACCGGGCGAAGTCCTCGGTCAGCGTCACCTGTCCCTCCAGCATCCGCAGGACAAAGGCCCGCAGCTTTTCCGGGGTACAGGTGTCCATCTGCTCCAGCGCCACCTGGATCAGCACCCG
>CAZDUQ010000044.1:0-9369 GCA_964508665.1 uncultured Oscillospiraceae bacterium
CCGCCAGCAGCGATACCAGCATGACGGTGAACTGCTTGGACACCGACGCCGCGTGAAACACCGTCTCCGGTGTGATCTTCACCCGGTTTTCCACGTCGGCATAGCCAAAGCACTCCTCAAAAACCACCTGTCCTCCCTGACGCGCCAGCACCTGGCCGCCGGGACATACGCCCCGGCTCCAGTGGTGAAAGATCTGCCGGAGCCGGGCGAGCTTCTGTACGTTCATACGGTTCCCTCCGTTTTGCGGTTTCGGCCGCGCTTCTTCGTCAGCAGGATCGCTGCTGCGGCGATGACCACGACCGCCGCTGCCAGCAGAATGGGCAGAACAAAGCTGCGCTGGGCATCGGCTGCGGCCACCAGCACGGTCTCGCGGCTGTTGCCGAATTCATCCCGCAGAATCACCCTGCCAACCGGATCGCCGGCCTGCACAGCAGTGCCGTCGGTCTCCAGAATGATCTCCGGCTGCAGGGCCTCACCGTCCCGGGCAAGAATGTACAGGTCGTCCTGGGCCGTTACCGCCACCTTGCCTCCCAGCAGCGCCCCCCAGAGCGAAACGGCATCCACCGTGTCTCCGGCGGCGTAGCCCTGCTTGGAAAACTGCCGGGCAAAGGTCAGCAGCTTGATGGTCTCGGTGTAGTGACAGTAAATGAAGTCGGTGCCGTCCAGCGTACCGCTGCACTTCATCACCACGCTGTAAAACTCCAGGTCATCCTTTTTCATGCAGGCCGAAAGATTGTAACCGGCAGCGGGGGTGGAGCCGGTCTTGATGCCGATGACATCGTTGGCAAAATCGGTCTGATAGGCCTTGGTGCTGCCGGGATCCATCACCCGGTTGGTGGTGTAGTAATTCATGGGCGTGACCCGCGGGCCGGAGGCGGGCAGCGTGCCGCCTTTCATCTTGACGATGTTGCGGAAGGCGGGGAAGGTCATGGCGTATTGGCTCAGCGTCAGCATATCCCGGGCGCTGATGTAGGAATCGGAGGACAGGCCGTGGGGATCCTCATAATGAGTCTCGGTCATGCCCAGCTGGGCGGCCTTTTCATTCATCATGTCGATGAAGCCGGGAATGTCTCCGCCCGTCACATAATAGGCCAGAGTGGTGGCCGATTCGTTTCCGGAGGGGATCAGCAGATACTTCAGCAGATCCATCACGGTGTGCTCCTCCCCCTCCAGCAGGTGATCGCTGTCCATCCAGGAGCAGTACTGGGGCGAGATGGCCTCTGCCGGGACGGTCACCGTGGCGTTCAGATCGTCCACATTCTCCAGCACCAGCACGGCGGTCATCACCTTGGTCATGCTGGCGGGAGCGTTGTGCCTGTCGGGCTCCTTTTCATAAAGGATGGTGTCGGTCTCCGGCTCGTACAGGATCGCCATGTAGGCGTTATCCAGCTCCAGACCGGTATCGGCTTCGTCTTCGGCGGCGAAGACTGGCAGGCAGGCGCAGCTCACCAGACACAGGCACAGCAGTGCGGCCAGCCAGCGCCGCAAATTGAGGTTTCGTTTCATGCTTTTCCTTCTTTCTCATAAAATTGATTGGATGACGACGGCACCGGCCCCCGTTTCAATTCGTATCCCCGGAAACAAAGCTCTCGGCATCGGCAAGACGGTATCCCACGCCGATCTCGGCCAGAATGTATCGGGGCGCGTTGTGATCCTTTTCGATTTTTCGCCGGATGTTGGCGATATTCACGCGAAGGATCAGGTTGTTGTCCGACTGGGCGTAAGGCCCCCACACGCTGGAGATGATGAAGGAGTGGGTCAGCACGCGCCCCGGTTGTCGGGCCAGCAGATCCACGATGCGGTATTCCAGCCGGGTCAGGTGAACCTCCTCCCGCCCCAGCAGTACACGGCTGTTCTGGAAGTCCACCGTCAGATCACCCACCGAATAGCTGGCGTTGGCAGCCACACTGCCGGTGGCCGCCCGGCTCATCTGCCGCAGGGCCGCCCGGATGCGGGCCAGCAGCTCCTGGGCGCTGAAGGGCTTGTTGATATAATCATCGGCCCCCAGATCCAGCGCCCGCACCTTGTCGTGCTCCTGGGTGCGGGCCGAAATAATGATTACCGGGCCGGCAAACCACCGCCGCAGCCGGGACAGCACCTCCATCCCGTCCAGATCGGGCAGCCCCAGATCCAGCAGCACCACATCGGGCACATGGGAGGCGGCCAGCTGCAAAGCCCCCTTGCCCGACGCGGTGGAAAACACCTGATAGTCGTTGGCCTCCAGCAGGGATCGGAGGATGTTGGAAATGTAATCATCGTCCTCGATGACAAGGATCGTCGTTTTTTTCATGTCTGGCATTCCTCCATGGGCAGAGTAAAGGTAAAGACCGCACCGGCGTCCGGGCAGTTTTCCCCAGAGATCACACCGCCATGCGCGTGGATGATGCTCTGGCAGATGGAAAGGCCGATGCCCAGACCGTGGCCGGCCTCCTGATCGCTGTGCTCCGTGGGGGAAAACAGCCCTTCCATGGTTCTGGCCGACAGCCCCACACCGTAATCCCGCACGGAAAAGCAGGCAAAGGCTCCCTGCCGATCCACACACAGCTCCACGCTGTCCGAGCCGCTGTACTTGACGGCGTTCTCCACCAGATTCATCAATACCTGGATAATCAGCGTGGTATCCATGGGCACCACCAGCGGCTCTCCCGGCGTGGATACCCGCACCCGCATCCGGGGAAACCGCCTGGCGCACCGGGCCGCGATCTCTCCCAGCAGATCCTCCGCCAGTTCGGGGGATTTTCGCACCGGTGCGGACGATGGATTGACCCGGGTCACCGACAGCAGATTTTCCACCATGTGCAGCAGCCATTCCGATTCCTCGTGGATGCTGGTCAACAGGCGGGTTCGCACCTCCGGCGCCAGCTGCCCGTCCGATTGCAGCAGCGTGGAGCAGGCGCTCATGATGCCGGTCAGCGGCGAACGGATGTCATGGGACATTCCCCGGAGGAAGTCGGCCCGCATCCGTTCTCGCTCCCGCTCCATCCGTACCTGCTGCTGCCGGTCTGCCAGCAGCTGATAGTCCAGCGCCTTCACACTGTGGCGCATCAGCTCCATGAACTCCTCCAGTCGGCTGTCGTTCACAAGTTCCCCGTCGGCGTACAGCAGCGCCACCACGGCCAGCACGGTCTCCCCCGATTTTAACGGGAAGAACAGGAAGGGAGAGTATTGGCAATGCTCCTCGAACCGTCCGGCCAGCTGTCCGGAGGCGAAGACCGCTTCCGCGGCCGCAAGCTCGGCATCATAGAACAAAAGTCCGGGCGGTGTGCAGCAGGCCGCACGCACCGTGCCGTCCGCATCCCTGGCAAACAGCACTGCCGACCGGGAATACAGCTCCTCCACGGCGGAGAGAATGAGCTGATAAATGGCCTCCAGGCTGCGGGCCTGTCGCAGGTCATTGACGACGGCTTTATAGACCAGCTGCCGGTCGGCCTCTACCGAGGAATAATATTCCTGCTGCTGGATGTTGCTCACCATGGTCATCATCAGGAGCAGAAAAACGGCCGTGGACGCGAGCAGCATCCCGCCACTGGCCAGCGGGGATTGCAGCGTGGGGGCCAGCAACAGCAGGGTCAGCAGCTGCAGCATGGCCACGCAGGAGGCCCCCAGCGCCAGATAACGCTCGTGGGTCATCGCCGAAACGGCATAGGCCACCACCAGCACCGAAAGGACCGCCAGCTCCGGCAGGCCCAGCAGCGCCAGAAAGAGGATATCGGCTCCCGCCGCGGCCAGTACCGAGGCGCAAACGAACCGGCGGTTGCGATTGTTCCAGATCCAGGGGATCAGCGTGCGGATCCATTTCAGCATCTGCCGCACCTCCCTCCGCCGCACTTTGTCCGTATCTACCATTATATTCGCAAACCGCGGGAAAGGGAACACTTTTCCGTTAAGAAAAAGTTAGAAAATCCTCACACGCCTTGCGCCGGACGGGCGAGGTGGGCTATAATCGCTGTAAATCATGCGCTGCCTGTGCGCTGCGACCAAAGGCGCGGCAGTGTGTGACCACAACAATTTATTTAGGAGGCTAAACATGAAGACCAAGTACGCCCGATACCTGGCAGTGCTTCTTTGCATCGTCATGGTGTTCTCTGTTCTGGCCGGCTGCTCCAACGAGCAGACTGACGATCAGGACAGCAACAACAACACCTCTGGCTATCAGCTGGATACCACCACCGGTGACAACTCCAAGCTGGAGACCAAGTACACCACGGAAGACCGCCGGGTCAGCGATTCTACCGAGCTGACCTATCTGTTCAGCGACGAGATCACCAACTGGAACTATCTGGTGACCTCTTCCACCACTCCCGCCATGTACATCGATACCCTGGTGGAGTATGACAACTACGGCATCTGCCAGCCCTGCCTGGCCGAAAGCTGGGAGCGCTCTGATGACGGTCTGGTCTGGACCTTCCACATCCGTCAGAACGCCAAGTGGCTGAATTACAAGATGGAGGAGTACGCCAACGTCACCGCTGACGACTGGGTGGCCTCTGCCGAGTACATCCTGAACCCCGAAAACGGCTCTCTGCTGGCCGACATGATGTACATTCTGGAGGGCGCCGAGGAGTATTACGCTGCTGCCCTTAACGGCGAGGAGTGCGATTTCTCCACCGTGGGCGTCAAGGCTGTGGATGAGTACACCCTGGAGTACACTCTGACCAGCCCCGCCCCTTACTTCCTGTCCTCTCTGACCTATAACAACTTCTTCCCCGCCAACCGGCAGTGGATCGAGGAGATGGGCGACCAGTTCTGCACCGATCATGAGACCCGTCTCTGCTGCGGCGAGTTTGTCATGACCGAGTATGAGCCCGCGTCCATTATCGTCGCCGAGCTGAACCCGGTTTACTGGGATATGGAGAATATGCACATCACCAAGATCACCCAGATCTTCAACGCCGAGGCCGGCAGCGTGGAGCCTGAGATGTTCCTGCGCGGCGAGGTGGACTACTGTGAAGTTCCCTCCGAGCAGCTGGATGAGTGGCTGAACGACCCCGAGAAGTTCGACATGATCCGTCCCTGCCGTCCCTCCTACTGGACCTATCTGTACTACTTCAACTTCTGGCCCAACTTCGATGAGAAATACGAGCCCGAAAACTGGAAGCTGGCCGTTAACAACGTCAACTTCCGCAAGTCCATTCTCCACGCCTTTGACAAGGTCTCCATGATAGAGATCGCCGACCCCTACAATGCCGAGGCTCATGTGCAGAACACCATGATCTGCCGCGACTTCCTGGCTGCTGACGGTAAGGACTATACCGAAATGGGCGGTCTGGGCGAGTTCGCCGCTTCCGATACCTACAATCTGGAGCTGGCCAACGAGTATAAGGAAAAGGCCATCGAGGAGCTGACCGCCGCCGGCGCTCACTTCCCCATCATCATCTATGTCCCCTATGATACCGAGTGGACCGCCGATACCCTGCGTGTCCAGCTGCTGGAGCAGTTCCTGGAGCGCAACCTGGGCACCGATTACATCGACGTTCAGGTGGAGGGCTACGCTGACGACGGCTATACCGAGGCCGTTCTCCGCGCGGGCAACTACAGCATGACCTACAACTCCTGGTACCCCGACTATCAGGATCCCCTGACCAATACCGATCCCTTCACCGCTTTCGGCTCCAACCGCCGCAACTGGATCTTCATGGCCGACGGCAATGCCAAGGTTTCCGATACCTATGTTGAGGGCTCCTTCGAGGCCAAGGACGGCAAGTTCTACTATGACATCGTTTACGATCAGATGATCGATGAGGCTGCCGCCGAGACGGTGGATCTGGCCAAGCGCTATGAGATGTTCGCCGAGGCAGAAAACTGGCTGGTCAACGAGCAGTGCCTGGTCATCCCCTATATGCGTGGCGGTACGGGCTATGTAGGCTCCACGCTGATGCCCTTCGAGTCTCAGTATGCCGCCTTTGGCGCTTCTGACGGCCGCTATAAGTATCAGTACATCTATACCAGCGGCGTCAACACCGATGACTATTACGCGGGCTACGCCGTCTGGGAGGCCGAGCGTGCTGCCGCTCTGGCTGCACTGGAGGCCGCCGGCAAGGTGCAGGGAGTGGATTACTGAGCCGCTTCCTCGTCAGATCGCTCTTCTTGCGTAACAGGGGCCGCGTCGCCTGGCGGCGCGGCCCCTTCCTGTTTCCTTTCGGGCGTTTGCCCGGTCATTCTGCACTGCGAGGTACATAAAATTGGAAATCATCAAGTATATTCTGGGACGCCTGGGCCGCTCGCTGGTCTCGCTCTTCCTGGTGATCGTGATCGTCTTCCTGCTGATACGCCTGATGCCGGTGGATACCTACTTCGGTGACCGCGTCGATAAGATGGACGATCTTACCAAGCAGGCCGTTCTGGCAAAATACGGTCTGGATCAGCCGGTCTACATCCAGCTTTGGAACTATCTGGTGGATCTGGTCCATCTGGACTTTGGAGAATCCATCACCTATTATGCGGGCAAGCCCGTCTGGACGGTCATCGCCCCCAAGATCATGCCCTCCTTCCGATTGGGCATCCTCTCTCTTACGGTTTCGCTGACACTGGGTATCGCTCTGGGTCTGCTGATGGTCCGCTGCTACGGCAAGCTGGCCGATACCCTGGGAAATATCTATATCATGGCGATTGAGGCGCTGCCCTCTATGGTGGTGCTGCTCTTTCTGCAATATCTGGGCACCAAGGTGCTGCACATCAGTATGCTGTGGAAGGCCGATTCGGCCATCACCTACATCCTGCCGGTAATCTCCATGTCTCTGGGCGGCATCGCCTCCAACGCCATGTGGATCCGTCGCTATATGATGGATCAGATCAATTCGGACTATGTCAAGCTGGCCCGGGCCAAGGGCCTTTCGGAAAAGCGCATCATGAGCAAGCACGTGCTGCGCAACGCCTTTGCGCCCTTTGCACAGGTGCTGCCTTCCTCTCTGATCTTCACGATCTCGGGCTCTCTGTATGTGGAGTCGCTCTATTCCATCCCCGGTATGGGCGGCCTGCTGATCAAGGCCATCCAGGCCCAGGATAACCCCCTGGTGCAGACACTGGTGCTGTTCTATGCAGTGCTCAGTGTGGTGGGCATGCTGCTTGGCGACCTGGCCATGATGGTCTGCGACCCCCGTATTACCCTGGGCAAGAAAGGAGGCGGCCGCTGATGACCCGCATTATGAAAAAAGCCAACCAGATCACCGATCAGCAGATCGCACAGATGAGCGATCAGCAGGCGGCGAACCTCACCGACGAGCAGCTGTTCAGCTTTGTCACCTTTGACAAGACGGCCTCGGAGGCAGTGGGCTATTCCGGCTACTCCTACTGGAAGAGCACCTTCCGCCTGTTTCTTAAATCTCGCGCTACCCGCGCCGTACTGATTTTTCTGGCGGTGCTGCTGCTGTTCACCTTTATTCAGCCCTATCTTCCCGGACAGAAGGATCCCACCGAGATCTTCCTCAATCCGGAGACCGGCCGTCAGTACCGGAATGTGGAGCCCAACAGCGAGTTCTGGTTTGGCACCAACATCATCGGACAGGATCTGTGGGCCCGCATCTGGAGCGGCACCCGCACATCCCTGTTTATCGCCATTGTATCGGTGCTGGCCAGCACCGTGGTGGGCATCCTGATCGGCGCCGCCTGGGGATATATCCGCCCACTGGATCCCATCCTCACGGAAATTTACAACGTGATCAACAATATTCCCACCACGATCCTGCGAACCCTTCTGGCCTATGTCCTGCGTCCCAGCCTGCAAACCATCATCCTGTGTATGTGTATGACAAGCTGGGTGGGTACGGCCAAGTGGATCCGCAATCTGATCATCATCATCCGTGACCGGGAATACAACCTGGCCTCCCGCTGCCTGGGCACTCCCGTTTACCGGGTCATCGTCAAGAATCTGCTGCCCCAGGTGGTTTCCGTGGTCATGATGGATATGGCTCTGTCGATCCCCGGCGTCATCGGCTCTGAGGTCTTCCTGACCTATGTGGGCCTGGGCCTGCCCATCGACACGCCCTCTCTGGGCAATCTGATCGATGAAGGCCGCCGGGTCATGATGAACCCCAGCCAGATGTATCAGCTGGTCTTCCCCGCTCTGGTGGTGGCCGCCGTTACCATCTGCTTTTATGTGTTGGGCAATAAGTTCGCGGACGCTTCCGACCCGCGCAACCATTTGTAAAGGAGGTCCGGAACGCTATGGAACTGCAAAATGAAAAGCAAAATGATGTGATCCTCTCCGTCCGTGACCTGGAGGTCAAGTTCTCTGTCCGCGGCGAAGAGCTCACCGCCCTGCGGGGCGTCAGTCTGGATCTGTACAGAGGCGAGTCCCTGGCCATCGTGGGCGAGTCGGGCTCCGGTAAATCGGTGCTGTGCAAGTCCTTTATCGGTATGCTGGACAAAAACGGCCGCATCGAATCGGGCGAGATCTGGTACAACGGCACCGATATGGCCAAGTTTACCGAAAACGACCAGTGGGTTCCCATCCGCGGCAAGGAGATTGCCATCGTCTTCCAGGATCCCATGACCTCGCTGGATCCCCTCCAGACCATCGGCACCCAGATCCGGGAGGCGCTGGAGCTGCATCAGGGCCTGCGGGGCGCCGCCGCCCAGGAAAAGGTCATCGAGATCCTTTCCGACGTGGGCATTCTGGAGCCCGAAAAGCGGGTAAAGGATTATCCCCATGAGTTCTCCGGCGGTATGCGGCAGCGGGTGGTTATCGCCATCGCCATCGCCTGCAACCCAAAGATTCTGGTGTGCGACGAGCCCACCACCGCCCTGGATGTGACCATTCAGGCCCAGATTCTCTCTCTGCTGAAAAAGCTCCAGAACAAGTATCACCTGACCATCATCTATATCACCCACGACCTGGGCGTGGTGGCCAACGTGGCCGACCGGGTGGCCGTCATGTATTCCGGCGACATCGTGGAGATCGGCACCTGCGAGGAGGTTTTCTACGAGCCCAAGCATCCTTACACCTGGGCGCTGCTGTCCTCCCTGCCCCAGCTGGGCATTAAGGGCGAGCCGCTGTTCTCCATTGAGGGCACCCCGCCCAACCTGTTCACCGAGATCCGCGGCGACGCCTTCGCCCCCCGCAACCGCTACGCCATGCAGATCGACCATTTGGAGCGTCCCCCCTACTTCGAGGTGAGCCCCACTCATAAGGCCCGCACCTGGCTGCTGGATCCCCGCGCGCCCCATGTGGAGCCCCCCAACACCTCCATCGCCAAGGCGCGGGAGCAAAACCGCAATCGCGGCATCGCCCAGCGGGTCTTTACCGAAAAGCTGCTGGAGGTCAAGGATCTGGTGGTCAAATTCGGCACCAAGCGCAATTCCTTCACCGCCGTGAAGGGCGTGTCCTTTGACATCTACAAGGGTGAAACCTTCGGCCTGGTGGGCGAATCC
>CAZDUQ010000045.1:0-4522 GCA_964508665.1 uncultured Oscillospiraceae bacterium
CCCAGTCTGTGGAGCTTTTCCAGCGGGACGCCCTCACCGGAGCGGCGGCCGCAGCGGGGACAGGTCTCGCCGATGATGCCGGTATAGCCGCACACCGGGTCACGGTCCACCGGGTGGTTGATGGAGCCGTAGCCGATGCCGCACTCCTTCATAAAGCGCACCACCTGTTCAAAAGCCTCCAGATTCTGGGCGGGGTCGCCGTCCAGCTCGATATAGCTGATGTGGCCGCCGTTGGTCAGGGCATGATAGGGTGCCTCCCGCCGAAGCTTTTCAAAGGCGGAAATGGGATAATACACCGGGATGTGGAAGGAGTTGGTGTAATACTCCCGGTCGGTGACCCCCTCGATAACGCCGAATTTTTCCTTATCGATGCGGACGAAGCGGCCGGAAAGCCCCTCTGCCGGGGTGGCGATGAGGGAGAAGTTCAGGCCGTACTGCCGGGTGGCCTGATCCATGCGCTCCCGCATATGGCGGATGATGTCCAGGCCCAGATTCTGCGCCTCGTCACATTCACCGTGGTGCTTGCCGGTCAGGGCCTTGAGACATTCGGCCAGTCCAATGAAGCCGCAGGTCAGGGTGCCGTGCTTCAGCACCTCCCCCACCTGATCGTCGGGCTCCAGCTTTTCGGAATCCATCCACACCCCCTGTCCCATCAGGAAGGGGTAGTTGCGCACCGTCTTCTGGCACTGGAGCTTGAAGCGGTCCAGCAGCTGGGCGATGACCAGATCGATCTTGCGGTCCAGATCCTCAAAGAACCAGTCCACATCCCCGTGGGCGCGGATGGCGATGCGGGGCAGGTTGACCGAGGTGAAGGACAGGTTGCCCCGGCCATAGGTGATCTCACGGGTGGGATCATAGGCGTTGGCCATGACGCGGGTGCGGCAGCCCATATAGGCCACCTCGGTCTCGGGACGGCCGGCCTGATAATAGGGCAGGTTGAAGGGGGCATCCAAGAAGGAGAAATTGGGGAACAGCCGCTTGGCGGAGACCCGGATGGCCAGCTGGAACAGGTCGTAGTTGGGGTCGCCGGGGTTGAAGTTGACACCCTCCTTCACCTTGAAGATGTGGATGGGGAAGATGGAGGTCTCGCCGTTGCCCAGGCCGGCCTCGGTGGCCAGCAGCAGGCATTCGGTGACCAGACGGCCCTCGGCGGTAGTGTCGGTGCCGTAGTTCAGGGAGGTAAAGGGCACCTGGGCACCGGCGCGGGAGTGCATGGTGTTCAGGTTGTGTACCAGCGCCTCCATGGCCTGATAGGTGGCCGAGCGGGCACCCTTCACGGCGTATTTCCGGGTGAAGGCCAGCACCGGGGCGGCGTGCTCGCCCACGGTCTCCTCCAGCCGGGACAGCAGGGCGGCGTCAAAGCCGTTTTTGCCGTCAAAGGCGGGGGACAGGCCGGTGGCCTTTTCGGTCTCCTCCACCAGACTGCGGGCCAGCTCCTCGCTGAGGTCGATCCCGGCGTGGAGATCCAGCGCCTTGGCCAGATTGTCCCGATAGGAGCGGCGGAAGGTCTTGGCTACGCCGGGGGCCAGGGCATAATCAAAATTGGGGACGCTTTGGCCGCCGTGCTGGTCGTTCTGATTGGATTGCAGAGCGATGCAGGCCAGGGCGGAGTAGGAGCGGATGTCCTTGGGCTCCCGCAGGTGGCCGTGTCCGGTGGAAAAGCCCCCCTCGAACAGGCGGAGCAGATCGATCTGGCAGCAGGTGGTGGTGAGGGTATAGAAGTCCATATCGTGGATATGGATGTCCCCCTCCCGGTGGGCCTTGGAATGATCGGGATTGAGGATGAACATCTCGCAGAACTGCTTGGCACCCTCAGAGCCGTATTTCAGCATGGTGCCCATGGCGGTGTCACCGTCGATGTTGGCATTTTCCCGCTTGACATCGTTTTCCAGAGAGGATTTGAAGGTCAGATCCTCATAGATCTTCATCAGGCGGGTGTTCATTTCCCGGGCGCGGGTACGCTCGTTGCGGTAGAGGATGTATTTTTTGGCGGTGCGGGCATGGCCGTTTTTCACCAGCACCTTTTCCACCGCGTCCTGGATCTGCTCCACCGTGGGAAGGGTGATGACATTGTCGTTGTCCAGCAGCTGTACCACCTGACGGGCCAGATCCTGTGCCATCTCGTAGTCCCGACCGCCGGAGGCCTGGGCGGCAGCAAAAATCGCGTCGGCGATTTTTTCGATCTGAAAGGGGGCCCGCCGGCCATCGCGCTTGATGATCTCCGTGATCATGGGAGTTCCTTCTTTCCTTGCAAGATAAATAACCAAATATGGTGGGAAAATCGTACAGTAAATACTATATACTGTGGGCGGGAGGTTGTCAAGAGGCGATGAAAACGGAAAGAAATTTCGGCAGATGTAACAAAAATTTCTTGATTTTTTTGGTGAAGACGACAGGAAACGGACGTAAAAAAGCCCGGCCGCCGGGGCGTCCGACGGTCGGGCTGTGGGAAACGGGCAGAAAAGAACTCAGCGCCAGAGCTCCCCCGCCTCATAGGCGTCGTGCTCGGCGCGGGTGGCCCGCTGCAAAAGGGCGGTGATCTCCTGCTCCAGCGGGGCCTTTTCCACCAGGATGCGGTACATAGCACGGCAGATGGGCATATCCACCGCCCTGTCCCGGGTGAGCATTTCCACCGCCTGGGTGGCAAAGTAGCCCTCCACAACGGCGCCAACCTGCTCCAGCGCCTGCTCCACCGGCACGCCGCCGCCCACCAGCAGGCCGAATCTGCGGTTGCGGGAGTGGTCAGAGACGCAGGTGACGATCAGGTCGCCCACGCCGGACAGACCGGAGAAGGTCTCTGCCCGGCCGCCCAGCAGCTGTCCCAGCCGGGACATCTCGGCGATGCCCCGGGTCATCAGCAGGGCCTTGGTGTTGTCGCCGTAGCCGTAGCCGTCACTGATGCCCACGGCCACCGCCATGATGTTTTTCATGGCACCGCCCAGCTCGGCACTGACGATGTCCGGCGAGGTATAGATGCGGAAGCAGTCGGTGGAAAGCTCCCGCTGCACCAGCTCGGCGGCGGCCCGGTCAGGGGAGGCGGCCAGCACGGCGGTGGGCAGCCCCCGGCTCACCTCCTCGGCGTGGGAGGGGCCTGTCAGGGCCACCACGGGGCAGCGGCCGCCGGTCTCCCGGGCGAGGGTGTCGCTCAGCAGACAGCAGCCGTTTTTCAGATCAAAGCCCTTGCTCAAGAGCACCAGCACCTGATCGGAAGAGAGACTGGACGCAAGCTGCCGTGCAGTCTCGCACACGGCAAAGGAGGGCACGGCCACCACCACCAGCGGACAGCCGGCGGCGCAGCGCAGGTCATCGGTAAATGCAATGCTCTCCGGCATCGCCACGCCGGAAAGCAGCTTGGGATTGCAGCGGGTCTCCCGCAGCATGGCGGTGGTCTGGGGCCGGTGGCTCCAGACGGTAACGGCATGGCCCTTTTCGGCCATGCATTTGGCAACGGCCAGGCCCCAGCCGCCGCTGCCCAGAACGGCGATGTTCATCAGCGCTTCCTCCTGGCAATAACGGTCTTGGGCTCCTGCCCGGCCAGCAGCCGCCTGATGTTGGCCCGGTGGCACCAGATCAGCCAGGCGGCGGCCAGCGTCACATAAACGGTGTGCAATCCGGGGAGATCCAGCAGCAGACACCACAGCGGCGCCGAAAGGCAGGCGCAGATGGAACCCAGGGATACCCGCTTGCACAGGGCCACCACGATGGCGAATACAACCACCACCAGCACGCCCAGCCGCCAGTCTGCCATCAGCAGAGAGGCCAGGCCGCACAAAACGCCCTTGCCGCCCTTGAAGCCGTAATAGACCGGGAACAGATGCCCGGCGATGGCGCAGGCGGAGCCTAACACGAAGCCCCACTTCCAGCCGATGAGCCATTTGGCCAGCAAAATGGCCGCAATGGTCTTCAGCAGGTCGATGGCGGCCACGATGGCGGCGTGGCGGATGCCGTAGGTACGCAGGGCGTTGGTCATGCCGGCGTTGCCGCTGCCGTAATTGCGGATATCCTCGTGATGTCCCACATGGGAGGAGACGATGGCGCCGCTGACCGAGCCCAGAAGATAGGCTGCGACCGCCGCGGCCAGCCAGGCAAAAACAGAATCAGAAAACATTTGACAAAACAGCTCCTTGGGTCACAGATCCTCGCCCCGCTGGCGGACCACCATTTTTACCGGCGTGCCCTCCAGTGCGTAGGACTGCCGGATCTGGTTTTCCAGATAGCGCAGGTAGGAATAATGGAACAGCTTGGCATCGTTGCAGAAGCAGACGAAGGTGGGGGGCTGGACGCTCACCTGGGTGATGTAATAGATCTTCAGGCGGCGGCCCTTGTCGGTGGGGGGCTGCACCCGGGCGGTAGCCTCCGCCAGAATGGCGTTGAGGCTGCCGGTGGTGATGCGTGTGGTGGCAGATGCGTGTACTCTGCGGATCAGATCGAACAGATTCTCCACCCGCTGGCCGGTCTTGGCCGAAAGAAAGATCATGGGCGCATAGGGCATATAGGCCAGCTCGTTGCGGATCTTTTCCTC
>CAZDUQ010000045.1:4622-9155 GCA_964508665.1 uncultured Oscillospiraceae bacterium
TTGATGAGACTGGATTTTCCCGCATTGGGCTTGCCGATGACGGCCACCCGGATGCCCTCGTCCTCCTGAATGTCGTCCCAGGCGTTTTTGGGCAGATAGTCGAAACAGGCATCCAGCAGGTCGCCGGTGCCGTTGCCATGGAGGGCAGAGATGCCCACCGGGTCGCCCAGACCCAGATTGTAGAACTCATAGAACTCCGCCGGGGGCTGACCGGGGGAATCCAGCTTGTTCACGGCCAGCACGATGGGCTTTTTTGCCCGCTTGAGCATGGCGGCCACCTCCTGATCGGCGGCGGTGACGCCGGTGCGGATATCGGTGACCAGAATGACCACCTGGGCGTGGTCGATGGCGATCAGCGCCTGCTGGCGCATGAACTTCAAAATTTCATCATCGGTTTTGGGCTCGATGCCGCCGGTGTCCACCAAAACGAAGGGCTTTCCGCGCCATTCTGCGTCACCGTAAATGCGGTCGCGGGTGACGCCGGGGGTGTCCTCCACGATGGCGTTCCGCTTTTCGGTAATGCGGTTGAACAGCAGGGATTTGCCCACATTGGGCCGACCGACCACGGCGATGACGGGTTTTTCCATAGTATCAGCTCCCTGTTTTCTCTTATTGTTTCAGCTTTGATTGGAAAAATCAAGCATATTGTGTAAACTTTTCGATCAGATGGGGTCGTTTTCCAGAACGGCGTCCAGCAGGGCACCGCCGTCGATCTCCACCGGGCGGACGGTGCAGCCCAGCGATTGCTCCAGATCCTCCGGCGTGACGTCGTCCAGAAAGACGTTCTGCTTGTCCCGCAGCATGACGACGGGCAGCAGCAGACGGCTGCCCAGCAGGCGGCCCTTCAGCTGGTTCAGCAGGTCACAGCCGGTGACCAGACCGGAAACATCCACCGTTTCGCCGAAGAACTCGTTGCGGATGCCGATGACCCGGCATTCCAGCCCGGGGCATTTCTCCCGGATCAGTCCCATCATCCGCTCCATGAAGGGGGCTGCGGTCATGCCGCAGGCGATGGTAAAGGGGGCGGGAGCGGGCAGCCCGTCTTCCTCGCAGGAAAGGGCGGCCCGCAGCTCCTCCTCCAGCAGACTCATCAGCCCCACGCCGTTGTCCAGCTGGAGATAGCCCTCGTAATAATCCGGTCCGGGCATGGGCAGATGGGCCTTGAGATAAAGCTCGTCGGAGGCGGCGATCAGGGCGCGGCCGTAAGCGCGCAGATTTTCGGCCCGCCGGGCATCAATGGTGGCGATCATGTCCCGGGCCTCGCTTTCGCCCACGGGGGTCAGCGGCGTCAATCCCTCCCGATGGCGGGTCAGCCCCACCGGCACCACGGCCACGCTCTCCACTGCGGGATAGAGGGCCGACAGGTCGGCCAGCGTCTTTTCCAGCTGCGCCCCGTCGTTCCAGCCGGGACAGGCCACGATCTGAGCGTGGATGCGGACACCGGCCTCCGCGAAGGCATACAGATGCCGCAGGCTGGGGCCGCCGTTGGGATTGCCCAGCATGTTTGTGCGCAGGCCGGGGTCGGTAGTGTGTACCGAGATGTTCAGCGGAGAGATGCGCATCCGGATGATGCGGTCGGCATCCTCATCGCTGAGATTGGTCATGGTGATATAGTTGCCCAGCAGGAAGGACAGACGGGCATCGTCATCCTTAAAATACAGGCTGCGGCGCATCCCACGGGGCAGCTGATCGATAAAGCAGAAAACGCACCGGTTGGCGCAGCCCTTCTGGGCGTCCATCAGGTAGGTCTCGAACTCCAGCCCCAGATCCTGCCCCTCCTGCTTGCGGAGCTTCACCGTGCGGCGGGCGCCTTCCGGCGTCTGCAATTCCAGCGTGAGACGGGGATCGTAGGCGTAAAATTTGTAATCCATCACATCGTGGATGGGGTGACCGCCGATGGCGATCAGGGTCTCGCCCACCCGCAGGCCGGCCTTTTCCGCCGGAGAGTGGGGGTCGATCTTGGTGATGATGGCAGACATGGGCCACCTCCTGTGAACGGTGTTTTGCGGGAGAAGGTGCTATGAAAAAAATGGAGAGAAGCTGCAAGCCCTCTCCATTTTCTCATGCTTCAGTTTTCCTCAGCGACTTTGATGACCTGACGGCCGGCGTAGTAGCCACAAGCCTTGCAGGCTCTGTGGGACAGAACGGGCTCGCCGCACTTGGGGCACTTCACCAGGCCGGGCAAAGCCAGCTTCCAGTGAGAGCTCCGTCTCTTGTTACGACGCTGCTTGGAAATTCGCGCGCGGGGTACTGCCATTTGGACACCTCCTCCATCTATGAAACCATATATTTCTTTAACTAATTATTCCTTGCTGTCCAGAAGCTTTTGCAGAACAGCCAGCCGGGGGTCGATCTCCCGGGTGACGCAGCCGCAGGGGCCCTCGTTCAGATCCCGGCCGCAGTGGATGCACAGACCCTTGCAGTCGTCCCTGCACAGCACGGACATGGGCATATCCATGATGAGCTCGGGAATCAGCACGTCATCCAGCTCCACCGTGTCAGACTCCACCAGAAAGATGTCGTCCCGCAGCTCCTCCTCGTCGTTTTCCAGCTCCTTTACCAGGAGAAGGTCCACAGCGGTCTCCTGCTCATAATCCACCGGGCGGCCGCAGCGGGCGCAGCGGGTGGAAACGGGGGCATGGATCATGGCGTTGAGGGTGACGGCTCCGGCCTCATCGGAAATTTCCCCCTCCAGCCGGACGGGCTGTTGGAAGGGAAATTCGAAACCCACTTCCTCTTTGGAAAGATCTATGGTATAATCGAATCGGGCGCAATGCGCGGGCATCAGCGCCAGCTCCTGAAGTCGGATCTGCATGAAAAGCTCCTTTTCACAATAACGCAAAATTTATTATAGAAAGCAAACCGCAAAAAGTCAAGGTTTTTTTGCGAAAAGTGCGCCCGGAAGGCGAAAAAACTTCATCCTGCCCCAAATGAGAGGAAGATCAGCATGAAAGAATTGGTCATCAACCGCAACGACGCCGGTCAGCGTCTGGACAAATATCTGACAAAGGCCCTGCCGACCCTGCCCCCCTCCCTGCTGCACAAGTATCTGCGGCTCAAGCGCATCAAGCTGGGAGGCAAGCGGGTGGAGCAGGACTACCGGCTGCGGGAAGGCGATGTCCTCCAGCTTTATATCAATGATGAATTTTTTGTCGATGCCGACCCGGAGGAGGACTGGAAAAAGGTCACCCCCCGGCTGGACATCGTCTATGAGGACGGGAACATCCTTCTGGTGAACAAGCCGGTGGGGCTGGTGGTACACGAGGATGAGAGCCGGACGGCCAACACCCTCATCAATCAGATCAAGGCGTACCTATATAATAAAGGCGAATGGGATCCGGCGGGAGAGCGGAGCTTTACCCCCGCGCTGTGCAACCGAATCGATCGGAACACCGGCGGCATCGTCATCGCGGCCAAGACGGCAGCCGCTCTGCGGGTGATGAATGACAAGATCCGGGATCGGGAGATCTCCAAATATTATCTCTGTCTCGTTCACGGCTCGCCAAAGCCCGGCGCGGGGGAGTTGGTCAATTACCTCCGCCGGGACACCGACAAAAAGCAGGTGTTCGTGGAAAAACGCAAAACGGCCGATAGCCTGACCGCGCGTCTGCGCTACCATACGCTGGACAGCCGCTGCGGGCTTTCGCTGGTGGAATGTGAGCTGCTCACCGGACGTACCCATCAGATCCGGGTGCAGATGGCGGCGGCGGGGCACCCGCTGGTGGGGGACACCAAATACGGCACCATAAAGAAGAACCGGGGCCTGCCCTATCGGCATCAGGCGCTGTGGAGCTATCGGCTGCGGCTGGACTTTTTCACCGACGCGGGAGAGCTGGAATATCTGCGGGGACGGGAATTCCGGGTGGAGCAGGTGCCGTTTCTTGAATTTTTCTATGGTCTTCCGAAAAAATAAGATCGAGTATTTTGCAGAAAAACAGAGGAAAACGGAGAAAATCGGAGATTTTTTCGAGGCCAACCGTTTTCCTCTGATTTTTTGCCGAAAAAGTTCGGAAAAATCATTGACTTTTCCGGTGATTGTGCTATGCTTACCTTGATTTATTATGCGGATTTCCCGCGGACTTTTCAGGGAGGTGTGTGGATTGGCAGAACGGTTGATCCAGTTACAGAATATTCACAAGGAGTACGGCACCAAGACGGTGCTGGAGGATCTGAACCTTTATGTCAAGGACGAGGAATTCGTTACCCTGCTGGGCCCCTCGGGCTGCGGCAAGACCACCACGCTGCGGATCATCGGCGGCTTTGAGAGCCCGGATTCCGGCAAGGTGCTGTTCGAGGGGAAGGACATCACCCAGGTGCCGCCCCATCAGCGGCAGGTGAACACCGTGTTTCAGCGGTATGCCCTGTTCCCTCATTTGAATGTGTATGAAAACATCGCCTTTGGGCTGCGCATCGCCAAAATGCCCGAGGATGAGATCCGCCAGCGGGTGGAAGAGATGCTCCAGATGATCAACCTGACGGGCTATGAGAAATCGGCCATCAGTCGGCTGTCCGGCGGAGAGCAGCAGCGGGTGG
>CAZDUQ010000046.1:0-9122 GCA_964508665.1 uncultured Oscillospiraceae bacterium
GCAGCCATCAGCACCATTTCCGTCTGCTCTTTCTGGTTGATAACCTTGTTCCATGCAAACACAGGCTCTTGCTCAGGCAGTCCGGCAATTTCGCAAATCTGCTGGATAAAATCAATCAGATTGTATTCAAAATCTGCTGCACGGCCGTCCTGCGCCTGATAAGCCGCCTGAATTTCCGTGGCGGTCGTTTCTCTTGCGCTCAGATTCTGCACATCCAGCATTTGAGCATCTTCATAGATATTCTTCCGCAGGATTTCCAGCATGGTCTTTCTGGCTTCGGTCGGCACGGTCACGGTGTGGGCTTCTGCCGCCACGCCATCAGAGCCATCCACAACCGCCGCCCGTGCGGTTCTCATCCGCTGGATAAACTGAGCCAGATCCACATCATCCATGCCGCCCGTGTTCTTCAAAATCCAGTACAGTTCGCTTGCATCATCGATATTGTTCGCAAGACCTGAAGATACCAAATCGTAACAGTCGATTGCTTCACGGATACCCACTAACTCGCTTTCGTGGGTGTCATTGCCCCACAGAATAGCGATAGGCAGTCGGGTATAATTTTCGTCACACTGGTCTAAAATGCCAAATGCTTCATTGCGTAACTCGTGCCGCTTATAGCCTCGTTTTTCGGCTACCACCGCAATATCCTTGCCGTTCTTTCCGCTCCATTCGGAAATGCCATCTTCTTCATAGAGGGTAGCACAGAAAATGGTATCATTGCCCACCGCTCTAAACCAGTAGCGGATACCGGCTTTCATTTCGCTGGTATCCTCATCGCACAGCGGCACAAATCCGGGACAACCGGGAGTGTCGGCAAAAGAGAAGATTTCCAGATGGTCATTGTTCCAATAACCATAAGCCACGCCCTGTGCAAGTGCCATCTTAGCCGCTGTCATAATCTTATTGTCAAACGCCTTGCCCAGCCTCTCCTTGCCATCCATCTGCACGCCATTGGCAAGAATATAGCTGCTGAGTTGCACTACCAGCCGCCGGAAAATCAGCGTTTTCAGGCGATAGTCAGCAGAAAAGGTGTCCGCCACCTTTCGCCCGGTGACGGTGTAGAGAAACTTTTGGTATTTTTCGATAGTGGCGTTATGCTTGTTATAATATGCCATACCGTCCACAGCATCACGGTACGCCCGTGACCCCCGATGTGCTTGCACCGCAGAAAACAGGAAGTCGCCAATACGCCCCTCGTTTACTGCGGCTTGAAAGTCGTTAAATGTTTTGATAGCCTATCCCTCCCAAATCATAAAAACATAGCGGTAAGCGGGTCGATTTCCCGCTCTTTCTTGCTCCACAACTGCCGGATGCAGCTTGCAGCACTATCCGGGCAGTCGTCATGTTCTGCGTTTTCGTTGTAGTCGCAGATTTCGTCAATGTATTCAGGGTCAGTCCCCGCCACAAAAACCACATTTTTCCATTCAGGCTTCATGTAGGCGGTGATTTTCAGGAATTTGTTCATTTTCTCCTGATATACGCACACCCTTTGACCCTTATTGCGTAGATCACGCCCCAAATAGCCTTTATCACCATTTTTCTCACAGTAGATCACGCCAGCGTTAAATGCTTCCCTGTATTTGATGATTTCAGGCAAACAATCATCAACGTGCTTCTTCCACTTTTTGCCGAAAATGTAGTATTTGCCGCCCGTCTTATGGCAGATCGTGAATGCCGTGCTATCCTCGCCGCCGTAAGCCGCATCAATGTGGCAAATCCCCTGTTCAGCAAGGGCAGGATCGCCGCCTGTGACAGGGTTCGAGAATATCACGTCATCCGATGCAATGTGTTTCAATTCGTAGTTAGCTGCAAACAGGGAGGCTGTCATGCTATCCCTGATAGCTTGCAACTGCTCAGGCGTTATCAGGTGCGTTTGGTAGCAGTCGTATACCTTTGGTGTGGGCATCAGTGTGAAGCAGTCCTCTTTGTGCCACGGGGTTCCTGTGTTGAAAATTCGACCGCCACGGTTCTTGATGTTTTGCAATTCCTGATAGATGATTTTTGTGTGGTCACGCTCAGCCTTTGAAATGCGGTCTTGCACATTAACGATATCGTCCGTAAAAATCAGGTCGAAGTGCTTACCAGTCAGAGAGCCGGAAATACCACACGCCAAAAGCTGGCTCGTGCCTTTGCTGTCGTCACTCAGGTTTGTGGAGATTTCCACAGCGGAAGCCGTGGTAAGCACCAACGGCTTGCCGTGGATCACCTCGCACAACGCTTGCATATAATCGGAGCGGAGAATGTTCTGCACTTGTCGCACAACCTCTTTTACATCCGTGTCCGTTTTACGCATGAACATGGTCTTTTTTCGTGGCAACAGCACAATGATGATTGCAAGGGCAATAGATACGCAGGTGGTCTTATATGAGCCTCGGTGTGACTGCAACGTTTCATCCGTCCGGCTCGTGACCATTTCTTTAATCCAGCCGTTATGCAATGCGGTCAGGTCGTTAAATCCAACCGCCCAGCCTAATTTTATAGGCTCATCCCTCAACAGGGCAATCGCTTCCGCTCTCGTCATCGCCCAGCACCATCCGTTCCAACTCGTCCAATGCAATGCCCTTTGCATCCGATACGGTCACATCGACATTATCACGCTGATTGAGGTATTGCTTGCCCAGCCAAATAGCCATAGATGCCGATTTTTCGGCAAGTTGCCATTGCGACCGTCTCAGGGATATTTTGCCTTTTCCCCTTTTTTGGGCGAATACCTTGGAAAAACTATCGCCATAGGTGCGTTTGCACCACGATTCCAGCGTTTTAGCAGTCACATCAAACCACGCACATATTTCATCATGTGTGCATTGCAACGCACACAGGTTCTCAAACTGCTTTTGGTCTATCTCCTTTCTTGGCCTTGCCATGTTCCCCCTCCTTTTCAAAAAATACTTTTCGCAAATATGTTTTTGTCAATACACAATATCCGATATACTCAGCTACAGCCGTTGTGACACTTAGCCCCACTGCTGTTACTGCAAACGAGGCTTGAAACAGTATTGCTAACTCTGCTCCAATTACCGCCGCTACGCTTGCCGCTGTAATTGCCATTTTTAAGCCCACATTTGCCCGTTTGCAGATTGTCGCACAAATCAGATAGGCAATCCCTTCGGCGCACATTCCTGCGACCACATCTATCAATCCAAGCGGGCTTGTGGCATTTGCAATAGCAATTCCCGCTAAAATCGCCGCCGTGTATCGCTTGTCGATCAACGGCAACACGATAAAAATATTAGCAATGCGAAATTGTAACGTCCCGAAAGAAACCGGGTTAAGCGCACACATTACAACATACGCCGCCGCCACCAACGCATTTTTGCACATCTGCCTTGTTTTACTCATAATTTACCGCCTTATAATGCTGCATTTTAACCCATTCTTGGATATTATGCCTGTTAAGTTCTTTGTACCCTTTTGACCGCCCTTTGATGCTTGTACTTATCAACTTAGACCCCGTAAACTTGTACACCGTCGCAAATCGTCCTCCAGACAAACACGCCGAACTATCAACGCTATCAAATGGTATCGTGGTATCGTTAAGGTTTGTAAGCCTTGTATACCCTAACCCGTGAATTTTAGTACCATAGCCATGCGCTATATCTACCATCTGCTTTAGCAACGAATCATTTTTGACCCATCTGCATTCCTCTGTAATAGCACTTGCACCTATCGCCACATACGGATATTCCTGGCACATTTCCCGGTATCGCTTTAGCCCTCTGCACGCATGAAACACGGGTATGCACTGCTTGCCCGTTTCTTTTTCCAGCCTAGCAGTTAACCTTTTTGTTTCCTCCCCACCGATGACAGTATCAAGGTCTAACTCAAAAAAATATTTGATGTCGTACTCGTTGATGAACCGGGCATACTTGGCAAGGTAATCGTCCCAAACTACATTTTTGCCAGAGTTCATGAATGTAAATGCGCCGCTGTCCAAGAAGAACACCTTAGGAGCAGTCACCACTTGCCGTTGCCGCTCTTTGCTCCATCTTACACAATCATAAAATGTTTGCAGTGTAAACCAGCTATCGAAATCAATATATTCTTGTGGGCAGTCAATACCAATATGCCCGGCGAGAAAAATATTCATGAGTTTTTTACCTTTGGGTTCCATCCGTTTGCCTTAAGCAACTCAGATACCAATACAGTTTCATCCTGATTATTGCACTCAACCAAAACACTATGAGTTTCCCTTGCTCTGGATGCCACTTCCTGTGCCATTAGGCTTTCCAGTTCTTCGTCTGTGAACCTTTCTTGCAACCCCCAATCAAAATCAAAATCCGACAGGTCAAGGCCTCCCAATTCCTCGGCAAGCAATTCCATATCAAACTCCGATTCTGCGGATTTGTTGTCCACCAAGCGCAGAGCCGCCACCTGTTCAGGGGTCAGGTCATCCACGCAGACACAGGGGACTTCTTTTATGCCCAGCTTCTTAGCCGCCAGAGTGCGGCAGTGACCGATAACAATAACGTCATCCCGATCGATAACAACAGGCTGAACGAATCCATACTGCCGGATGCTCTCCGCAACATTCGCAATCTGCTTTTTATCGTGCTTCTTTGCGTTTTTCGCATAGGGCACGATTTTGTCAATATTTTTCTGGATGATATTCATGCGATACCTCCCGATTATTAAAATATCCGGCTTTTTACGGCGAAGCCGGAAACCGCTTTGTTGGGTCTATTCTCCCATGTTCATTTTACGACATGGGTTAGGCTTTTTAACGCACACTTTATGGGTTTTCACGATGATAAAACCCCATTTCTTCCGCTACATCGTATACAAATTCGCTTATGTACCGCACCACTACACGCTCAGCCACATGGAGCTGCATTGCCACGCCGCCGACGCTCTTGTAACCGCCTTTGATTAAAAGCTGGTTGATAGCTTGGCAACGCAGTTTTCCATCTTCTCGC
Organism: uncultured Oscillospiraceae bacterium; assembly: GCA_964508665.1. Classification (GTDB taxonomy): domain Bacteria; phylum Bacillota; class Clostridia; order Oscillospirales; family Butyricicoccaceae; genus UBA4644. The sequence goes on from CAZDUQ010000046.1 coordinate 4,914, forward strand.
TTCTTCGTGCGTTTGTACGCAGTATCCACGCAGGAGTTGACAAACATCAAAAGCCAGCAGTCATTCGGGAGCATCCCACGCAGTGACCATGCGGCCACTTGTTTCACGACATAGTACCAAAAAAACCGTGGCTTTGACATTTTATCAACCTCCTATTCAAACATCATCTATTTTCACATCGCACACATTTGGATCGCCGCACTTCGGGCAATCCTTTCCCCACACATGGCGGGCGAACGCTATCGCCAGCATTTTCCTAAAAAGGCAGTTATAGCAAGGGGAACAGTTGCATTTGTCGCTTCCGTTGTTTGGGAACAGGCTAGGTTTGAGCAGATCAAAATCCATACTCCCCCTCCCTAAAAGTCACGCCGTTGGCAATTAACTTGTCTGCGAGTGTTGCCGCCTGAACATCATCAGTATATCCGAAGTTGCAATCTAACAGGTCTATCAACCTCTCCCTGTCCGTCTGCGTGGGCGTGGGTTCTTCGTAGGGTTCGCCGTTTGCCCATATGCTATTTCCACCACAGGTAGGGCAAGGGACAACAAGATCGTCTTCGTCCCAGAATGTGTCCTTGTCACATTCATCACACACAAAGATACATTCGCACTCAGGACACACAAACTTCCGTTGCTCAACATTTCCGGGTTTTAGGATTTTCATTCGGATGCCTCCTCATAGGTCATTGCGAAAATATCGGGCTTGCAAGGGTAAATTTCGCCTTTTACGCCACGGATGATATAATCTCCGTAGTTGGCATGATGCCAGCCCTCAAGGGTTTTAATATCGGCGTTGGTGTCAGCGAAGTGCACGAAACCGCTTGATTTGCCGTGCAGGATAACTTCATTCGCAGAAACCTTGTCCATGAACCAGTCAGGGATATAATCAATCCCAAGTCGGAACGCTTCGACCACAACAGGCTTTTTCCTGTACTTCATACATCCTCCCTCTGCGGCTGAGTGCCGCTTTTGTGACAGTATGTGCAGCTAATCATGTGGCAGCCACAGCATCTGCTCTCAAATTCCGCTTTTGTATAGCAATGGAACGGGACTGTTTCGCCGCAGTAAGTGCATACCCAATGTGGCTCACAGCCTTTATACATCAGGTTGTCTCGTCTTACAGCTTTGTGCTTCATCACTCGCACCGTCTTTCTCCATCACTGCAATAATCATAGGGCAACTTGCCTGTAGGAGCAGAAATCATTATCATACGCCGTGCGGTCATGCCTATCGCAGTGGTTCATTGCTCTGCCGTCTGTCCACATTGCATAGTGCTTGCAGTCTTTGCAACGCACGACCTCAACAAGCTGTCCACTTTCAATCTTTTTCTGTAAGGCGATAAATTCCTTTGTGGCGGACATCCTGCCAGCGGCGGCTTCGTGTGCCCTTGCCGCTTGTGGACATTTATCCCTACACGGTTCACAGTTCTTTACATACGCCATGGCCATCCTCCTTTGCATTTAGCGTTCTTTCGATTACATTAAGCGTTGACTCAAACGCACCATCTGCCTCACAATAGATGCGGACATCCGTTGAAGTGTAGCATCAGGATCGTCGAAATCCACACCTATTTTACGGCAATATCCATCAACTTCGTTGCAAACCGCCATCAGTTTTAGAGATAACGCCATTCTGCGTTCCAGCAGCTTGATAATTCGTTTTGGCACAGCCTTACTCATTGGCAGCACCTCTCATTCCACGCTTTTCCACTTCGCCCTTAATTAGCCACCAACATCACCTCCCAACAGTTCGGGATTGTCGTAAATGTTGCCTATAACTTCGCACAAATGCCAAAAACCATTATAATTTTGCAAACCATCGTAAACATCTGCATTATCTACCATAAATCCTGCAATACCGTCGAAGTCTTCCGCTGCTGCCGCTGCTGTTGCATAAACTACCTTTCCGAGCATTTTTGCTTGTTCGTCTTTGACAATATCTCCCTCAAAAATCTTCTTTCCGTTCTTGTCGGTCAGTCCGGTGTATTGGCCAATGGTTTCGGGGATTATTTCTCGGAAGTAAAGACTGCCATCATCCGTCTGCTGTATGGCGGGATATGTTTTACCGCCATTCATAGCGTAAACGCAATGGCAATAATAGCCACATACCCATTCGCCGTTGTCTTCCCGCTTGCCTCGGAATAAAATCTCACGCATTGTCCGCCCCCCTCAATGCAAAATGTCGATATATTCAGCCATACTCTATCCTTTCTGCCCGGTGGGGCTTTCATATGGCTGCTGGAGCTTCCTCGCTAGGCAGGCAATGCACATTTCCACGGTAATGTCCTCCGTTTCCAGTCCCACTTCACCGCAGGTGCAGGGGCAGAATGGCATTACCGTTTGCAAATCCCGGCCATCCAGTTCATACAACCACGCCGCCAATTCCTCATCCGTCATAGCCCGGATATGGTCGGCGTTGGTCAGGGGCTTGTACATATCTGTCATGCCCGGGCAATGGATGCAGCGGTCGCAGGCTGCCCATCCATCTTCTGCGGTATGAAACTTGCAGGTGTCGCACTTACTCATTCACTCCACCCCCTCAGTGCTTGGCGGTTTTGGCAAATCCATCCAGTGTGTTACGGCCAGTACATTCCAGCCATCGCCCCAGTGCTTGCCATCGTAGAACGCCCTGAACGGTTGCGTGCAGTTCTCCATGCACACAAGGAAACATTTCAGTTCCCCATATTCGTCCCGGTATTCTTTCGGCGGTTCGCTTGCCGGATGCCACCGCTGCACCATTTTCGTGACCTCACGAAGATGCTCATTCTCGGCAATCAGGGCTTCCAGGCGGCTCATCAGGTACTCTACGTTTGTTTTTGCCTGCACCTCGCAATCCTCGTATGGGGCCGTGACTGGGCATCCAACGCACAACGGATTCGTTTCACAATGCTCTCGGTACGCCTGAATCAGTTCCTTATCGGTCATTTCCATTTCCCCCTTTGGTAGTCGTATTCCAGTGCGGTTTCATACCGCTCCATGAAGCTATCCGCCAGCTTCGGGCCGTAGATTTCGGCAAGAGCCTTGTCCAGCTTGTCCCGGTAGTAGTCGGCTTCATCATGTTTCGCCCAGGCCAGGCGGTAGTAGTGGAGATATTCCTCCACACCTTTGGCCACTTTTGCAAGGCGGTTTTTCCCGAAAATGTCCTTTCCGACGTACTCCGGATCGTTGAGCACCAGGGACAGCATGTCCATAATCTGCTGTCTGCCGGTTCTTATGCCCTCCTGGAAGCACTCCATCCGGATTTGCTTCTGCTGGGCCAGATATGCGTTTTTAGCCATGCTTTGCCGCCTCCCTTGCCCGCTGTCTCCTTGCACCTTCCCGGGCTTTCTGGTTGTGCCGGGCAATTCGGCACTCCTCGGAACAAGTGATTTTTGTCAGGTGCATTTCTTCCGGCAGGGGCTTTCCGCAGACCACGCAATACCGTTGCCCCTGTTTCGGGGATCTCGCCCGGCCTTTTGCCTTTGCGCTGATCCGATGGTTTTCCAGCTGGCAATCCCGGCAACAAAACCGCTGTGTATTGCGGGTCTTGCGAAACTCTGCCCCGCAATTGGCACAGGTCAGGTAGACGGGGGTTTTCTTGGCTTTTGGGGTCTTTGGGGCCAAGATGGGGGCCTTCAGGGGCAACCGGCAGGGGTTCCAACTGCGGGAGCTGCCAGCCCTGCTCCTTGGCGTGCTGCCATGCCACGAATTTGCCGTAGGTCGTCCGGGCATCGGTGGCGGCTTTCGCCGCCGCACAGCCGGGGCACCGGCCAGTGGAATTCAATTCCAGGGCCGGGACGTGGCAGATTTTACATGATTTTGCCATGATATTTCCTTTCTTTTTCGGTTATTCGCCCCGCAGGACACGCTGGATGGCTTCCAGCTCGGCATCCCCCAGGACACCGGAGGCCCCTTTGGGGATATCTCGGGGGTTGCTGATGGCAGGGGGCAACTCGTCGTTCCACCGCTCCTGGTGCAGCCAGGTGGCTGGGTTGGGAATAAATTGGCCGCTGTCCTTACTCCATTGCTCGCTGCACTTCTGCCGCCCGATTGCGGCCAGGAGTGTTTCAAGAGGGACTGAAACCTTCTCGAAAGCTTTCTTAGCAGAACTTTTTGCAACTTTCTTCGGGTAAGCTAACCAAAATTCTTCGAATTGCCGTTCTTTCTCCCGCTTCGCCTCCCCCCGCTGGGGGGAAGGGGGGTTATTACTCCTACTTCCTACTTCCTTCTTCCT
>CAZDUQ010000047.1:0-1308 GCA_964508665.1 uncultured Oscillospiraceae bacterium
TCGATGGCGTAGTTGCCGTTGATAACGGCCATATCCACATCCTGCAGGGTGTTGGGCAGCAGCTGGGCCTCCAGCTCCACGATCTCCAGATTCCTGGGGTTGGAGACGATGTCATCCTTGGTGGCGTCCAGACCCACGCCCTCCTTCAGGGTGATCAGGCCCTCCTGCTGCAGCAGCTGCAAAGCACGGGCTTCGTTGGAAGCATCGTTGGGAACGGCGATCTGCGCACCGTCGGCCAGCGCGTCCAGAGAGGCGGTCTTGCCAGCGTACAGGCCAAAGGGCTCATAGTGGATGCCCGCCACGCTCACCAGATGGGTGCCGTGCTCGGCGTTGAAGTTGTTCATGTAGGTGATGTGCTGGAAGTAGTTGGCATCCAGATCACCGTCCTCCACGGCGGTGTTGGGGACAACATAATCGTTGAACTCCTGGATCTCCAGGGTGTAGCCTTCCTTGGCCAGGACTTCCCTGGCTACCTCCAGGATCTCGCAGTGGGGGGCGGGGGTGGCGCCCACCTTGATGGTCTTGGAATCGGTGCCGCCGCAGGCGGTGAGGGACAGGCACAGGACAGCGGCCAGCGCCAGAGCAAAGAACTTTTTCATGATGGTTTTCTCCTTTTATTGTGCTTATAATTTTTTGTATTTCAAATGAAATAACTTACTTGTTGATCCGCTTGTCGGTCTTCACCGCCAGACGGGTGCCGATGGACTGGATGATCTGCACCAGCACCACCAGAATGATTACCGCCGCATACAGCACCAGCACCTGATTGCGCTGGAAGCCCCGCATCAGGGCGGTGGAGCCCAGTCCGCCGCCGCCGATGGCGCCCGCCATGGCGCCGTAGCTCAAAATGGTGATGGCGGCGTTGGTGGCCCCGTTGATCAGGCCGGGACGGCACTCCGGCAGCATCACCCTTGTGATGATCTGCCAGGCGGAGCAGCCCATGGACTGGGCCGCCTCGATGACGCCCCGATCCATTTCCCGCAGGCTGCCCTCCACCAGACGGGCCACATAGGGGGCGGCGGCCACGGTGAGGGGGATGATGGTGGCGGTGGTGCCGATGACCGTGCCCAAAATCAGGCGGCTCAGGGGGAAGACCAGCACCATCAGGATGAGAAAGGGCACCGACCGCAGCAGATTGATGACGGTGTTCAGCGTCCGCATCAGCCAGCGGGGCAGAGGACGGATGCCCTCCGGCTCGCCGGTGACCAGCAGCACGCCCAGCGGCAGGCCGATGAGGTAAGCAAAGAAGGTGGCGGCCAGGGGCGCATACAGCGTCTCCCAGATCAGCAGCAGCCAGGTGGGGACATT
>CAZDUQ010000047.1:1408-9059 GCA_964508665.1 uncultured Oscillospiraceae bacterium
CGGCCAGGGGCGCATACAGCGTCTCCCAGATCAGCAGCAGCCAGGTGGGGACATTTGAAAGATATTCCAGCTGCTCGGCGGCCTTTACCACACCAAGGGATTCAAAAAAGGCAGTCAATGTCTCAAGCATGGTACTCCTGCACCTCCTCTACCGTAATATTGGGCTGCGCCCGCACATAATTGAGCGCTTTTGCGGCTTCCGTCTCGTCCTCCGGCAGGCCCAGAAGCATGGTGCCGAACAGCTTGCCGTCGATATTTCGGGTGTCCGCGCCCAGAATGTTCACCTTCACGCCGCAGTCGATGGCCAACGAGGCGATGAGCGGCTGATAGGCCGTGCCGCCGTTGAAGGCCAGCCGGATCACCCGGCTGCCCCGCAGGGTCTCCGCCGCCGGTGCGCCGGTGGGATAGACCAGCCGCCGCCCAGCCTCCGACCGGGGATTGGAAAAGACCTCTTCCACCGTGCCGCTTTCGGCGATCCTGCCCTGATTGAGGATGACCACCCTGGAGCAGACCTCCTCGATGACCTTCATATCGTGGGTGATGATCACCACCGTTACCCCCAGCCGCCGATTGATGTCCCGAATGAGAGACAGTATCTCCCGGGTGGTTTTGGGATCCAGCGCCGAGGTGGCCTCGTCACACAGCAGCACATCGGGCTCGGTGGCCAGCGCCCGTGCAATGGCTACCCGCTGCTTCTGTCCGCCCGACAGCTGGGAGGGATAAGCCCCGGCCTTTTCGGCCAGTCCCACCAGCCCCAGCAGCTCCCGCGCCCGCTCCTGCGCCTTTTTGGCGGGGATGCCCTCCAGCTCCATGGGGAAGCAGATGTTTTGCAGACAGGTCCTCTGCATCAGCAGATGGAAGCCCTGAAAGATCATGGAGATCTTTCGCCGGGCCTGCCGCAGCTCCTTTGCCGAAAGGGCGGTCAGCTCCTGTCCCCGGACGAATACCCGCCCCGCGGTGGGGGTCTCCAGCAGGTTGATGCACCGCACCAGGGTGGATTTGCCCGCGCCGGACAGGCCGATGATGCCGAAGATCTCGCCGGACTGCACCGACAGGCTCACATCCTCCAGTGCGTTGAAGGGCGCGCCGTCCTGGGTAAAGGTTTTTGTAATGTGTTCCAGTTGAATGATGGGTGGCATAGGCTGCCTCCTGTTTTCAAAGATTGCCGCTCTGCGGCGGGAATGAAATAAAAAAGTCCTTGACGCGATTTTGCGTCAAGGACGAATAAAAAGCTTATCCGTGGTACCACCTTGCTTTACCGGCTCCTCACGAAGACCGGCCTTTGAGCGTGCCAACACACGCCTGCGCTGTCACGGGCGCGCCCGTCACGGTCTAAAAGCTTCGACCGTGCAACTCCGAGACCATGTTCCCCGATCCCTTCCGCGCCCCTTCCCACCAACCGGGGCTCTCTGTGCCGTATCTGATCGGATACTCTTCTCTTCATCGTCTTTGCAGATGTGAACTTTTTGAATGGTTGCAGTATACACGCTTTTTTTCCGCTTGTCAAGGACAATTTTTTCGAATTTTTCCGTTCCGCCGTGTCAGAACGCCCGTCAGAGTGTCCCGGCCATTTCCAGTATCAGCGCTTCGGTCTTGTCCCAGCCCAGGCAGGGGTCGGTGATGGACTTGCCGTAGACGCCGCCGTCCACCTTCTGGCAGCCATCCTCCAGATAGCTCTCGATCATCAGGCCCTTTACCATCTGCCGGATGTCCCCGCTGTTGCGGCGGCTGTGAAGCACCTCCCGGGTGATGCGGATCTGCTCCAGATACTGCTTGCCGGAATTGTTGTGGTTGCAGTCCACGATGACCGCCATGTTGGCCAGTCCCTTTTCCACATAGAGCCGGTGCAGGCGGATGAGCTCTTCATAATGATAGTTGGGCTGGCTCTGGCCATGCTTGTTCACATAGCCCCGCAAAATGGCATGGGCAAGGGGATTGCCCTGAGAGGTGGCCTCCCATCCGCGGTAAACAAAGGTGTGGCTGTGCTGGGCGGCCAGAATGGCGTTTAGCATCACGCTGTAATCTCCGGAGGTGGGGTTTTTCATGCCCACGGGCACCGTCAGGCCGGAGGCCGTCAGCCGGTGCTGCTGATCCTCCACCGACCGGGCGCCCACCGCCACATAGCCCAGCAGATCGTCCAGATAGGCGTGGTTTTCGGGGTACAGCATCTCATCGGCGCAGGTAAAGCCGGTCTCGGCCAGCGTCTTCAGGTGCAGCTCCCGGATGGCCATCAGCCCCTTGAGCATATCGCTGTGCTCCAGCGGGTCGGGCTGGTGGAGCATCCCCTTATAGCCCTCGCCGGTGGTGCGGGGCTTGTTGGTGTAGATGCGGGGGATGATGTAGATCTTGTCGGCCACCTGCTCCTGCACCTTTTTCAGGCGGAGCATATAATCCAGAACGGCGTCCTGCCGGTCGGCCGAGCAGGGGCCGACGATCAGCAGAAAGCGGTCGTCCTTCCCGGAAAGAATATCACGGATCTCCCCGTCCCGGCGGGCCTTAATGGCGTCCTGCTCCGGCGTGGTGGGCAGCAGGGCCTTGATGGCATCGGGATTGGGCAGCTCCCGCAGAAAATTCAGATTCATAGCTTGTTTCCTCCTTTTGTTACAGCTGATCGGCCAGCTCCAGGATCAGTTCTTCGGTCTTTTCCCACCCCAGGCAGGCATCGGTGATGGATTTGCCGTAAACGCCGCCGTCCACCTTCTGGTTGCCGTCTTCCAGATAGCTCTCGATCATCAGGCCCTTTACCAGCGGCTTGAGGGCGGGCTGCATCCGACGGCTGTGGAGCACGTCGTTGGCGATGCGGATCTGCTCCAGATACTTTTTTCCGGAGTTGGAATGGTTGCAGTCCACGATGACGGCGTGATTTTCCAGCTGGAAGCGGTCATATTCCTCCATCAGCCGCAGCAGATCCTCGTAGTAATAATTGGGCTGGGTCTGGCCCTGCCTGTTCACATAGCCCCGCAAAATGGCGTGGGCCCAGGGGTTGCCGGAGGAATGGACCTCCCATCCCCGATAGGTGAAGGTATGGTGATGCTGGGCGGCCATGATGGCGTTGAGCATCACGCTGTTGTCCCCGGAGGTGGGATTTTTCATGCCCACGGGGATATCCAGCCCGGAGGCGGCCAGCCGGTGGGCCTGATCCTCCACCGACCGGGCACCGATGGCCACATAATTCAGCAGATCGTTAAGATAGACATAATTTTCCGGATAGAGCATCTCATCGGCGCAGGTAAAGCCGGTCTGCACCAGCGCCTTCAGATGGAGCTCCCGGATGGCCAGCACGCCCCGCAGCAGATCGCTGTGCCGCTGGGGATCGGGCTGGTGGAACATCCCCTTGTAGCCGTCGCCGGTGGTGCGGGGCTTGTTGGTGTAAATGCGGGGGATGATGTAAATTTTGTCCGCCACCTGCTCCTGCACCCGCCGCAGCCGGGTGAGATAGTCCAGCACGGCATCCTGCCGGTCAGCCGAGCAGGGGCCGATGATCAGGATGAACCGGTCATCCTTCCCGGTGAAAATATCCCGCACGGTCTCATCCCGCCGGGCCTTGAGGGGCCGCAGCTGGGAGGGCACCGGCATCAGCGCCTTGACGGTGTCGGGATTGGGCAGCTCCCGCACAAATTGCAGATTGTTAATCATAACGGCTTCGTCCTCTCATCCTGTTGTTCCAGTGCTTTGCGACGGGCGGTGGAGGCCCGCATCATTTCCCGCATTCCTTCCGCATCCCCGGCGGCCAGCTGCTCCCGCAGCTTATGGAACTGCTGCTCGAACTGATCCATCTCGGCCAGCAGCGCGGGGCGGTTTGCCAGAAACAGCTCGCTCCACATCTCATCGTTGATCTTGGCGATGCGGGTCAGATCCCGGAAGGAATCGCCGGTGTACCGCTCCAGATGCTGGATGTCGTTGCAGGTCATCAAAGTGACGGCGATGCAGTGGGTCAGCTGGGACACAAAGCCGATCATCCCGTCGTGCTCCGCCGGTGACAGGCGGGAGATGCGGGCAAAGCCCAGCAGCCGCCCCAGCTCCTCGCAGGCCGCGATGGCCTCCGGCGTGTTTTTATCGGTGGGGGTGACGATGTAATTGGCCCCCCGGAAGATGCGATCGTCGGCGTTGCGCACCCCCAGCGTCTCCCGCCCGGCCATGGGGTGGGCGGCGATAAACTCCGCATCGGGCCGCAGCAGGGCCTGTACCGGCTCCACCACGCAGCTCTTGACGCCGGTGACATCGGTGAGCAGGACGCCGGGCTTAAAAAACCGCTGGTTTTCGGCCACCCACTTTTCCAGCAGGTGGGGATACAGCGCCAGCACCACCACATCGGCCTGCCCGATGAGGGCGGGGTCGGGGAAGGCCGCCCCTTCATCGATGAGCCCCTGCTCCAGCGCGTAATCGACAGAGCTTTGGGAGCGGGTGACGGCGGCGACGGCGAAGCCGCGCTTTTTCAGCGCCATGGCGTAGCTGCCCCCCAGCAGGCCCAGGCCCACGATGAGAAAACGGGTGTTTTTATCGATCTTCATAGCAGTTCACCTCAATGTCAAGGGCGCGGATGCTGTCGAAAAAGCCGGGAAAGCTCTTGCTCACCGCCTGCGCCCCCTCGATCTCTCCCCCAAGGCGGCTGAGCAGCAGGCTCAGGGCCATCACCACCCGGTGATCATTGTGACCGGAAAGCGGCTGGGCGGGGGCCCGCAGCTGCCCGCCGGGGACGAAGATGGTGTCCTCCTCCACCCGGCAGCAAACCCCCATTTTGGCCAGCTCCTCCGCCATGACGGCGCCCCGGTCGCTCTCCTTGATCTTCAGCCGGGCTGTGCCGGTGAGGGTGGCCCCCTGCCCCGCCGCCGCCAGCGCCATCAGCACCGGGCCCAGATCGGGGCACTGCTGGATGTCCAGGGTAGGACAGCCGCTTTGCAGTTCATTATAATACGTTCTGTATATTTTATCGCCCTGTAAACTGTCTTCAATCAGATTGGTCACCGAAACGGCACCATCCAGCAGATTGAAGCCCTCCAAAAAGGCGGCGTTGCTCCAGTCGCCCTCCACCTGCGCATCCCGGGGCTGATACCGCTGCCCGCCGGGGATACGCAGGGTGTGCTCGTCCGTCCAGTGGGAGACCACCCCAAACTGCGCCTGTGCCTGACGGGTCATCTCGATATAGGGGCGGCTGGCCACCGGCGGGATGAGGGACAGCACGCTGCCGGCCTCCAGCAGGGGCAGGGCATACAGCAGTCCGGTGATAAACTGAGAGCTCACATCCCCCGGCAGAGAGAACAGCCCTGGCTGCAGCGGGCCGCGGATGTAAAGCCGCTCCCCTTCCCTGCCGAACAGCAGCGCCCGCTCCCGGCAAAGGGTCTGATAAATGTCCAGCGGCCGCTCCATCAGCCGTCCGCTGCCGGTGAGGGTGACCTTTTGCCGCCCCAGCAGGAACAGGGGGATGAAAAATCGCAGGGTGCTGCCGCTCTCCCGGCAGGAGACGACCTCCTTCGGCGAGGCGAACACGTCTCCGCCCCGGAGGGTGACAGCATCCCCCTGCCGCTCATATTCCACTCCCATGGCGGCCAGACAGTCCAGAGTGGCCAGCATATCCTGCGACTCCGAAATGCCGGTGACGGTACACGGCCCGCCGGAAAGCCCGGCGCACAGCAGCAGCCGGTGACCCATGCTCTTGCTGGGGGGCGCTACCACCGTTCCCCTTGCCCGGGAGGGCTTAAAGACGGCCCGCATGGTGCGCCTCCAGCAGGTCAACGGCCCGCAGATAGCCGTCGGTGCCCAGTCCGGTCACAGTGCCGATGCAGGCGGCCCGGATGTAGCTCACCTGACGGAAGTCCTCCCGCTGCTCCACCCTGGAGATATGCACCTCCACCGTGGGGATGGACACCGACTTGACGGCATCCAGCAGGGCCACACTGGTGTGGGTATAGGCGGCGGGATTGATGACGATGCCCTCCACCCGGTCAAAATACCCCTGCTGGATGGCATCCACCAGCGCCCCCTCGTGGTTGGACTGGAAAAACTGCACCGAATGCCCCCGCTCCTCACAGTAGCGGCGCACCTTGTCCACCAGCTGGGCATAGGTTTCCGCGCCGTAATGCTCCGGCTCCCGGACGCCCAGCAGGTTCAGGTTGGGCCCATTGATGACAAGCAGCTTCATATCAGATCAAAAACTCCTCTCTGATGGCCGCGGCAGCCTCCTCCGGGGTGCCGGGGACTGGGATCACGGCATCCGCCGTGGCAAGGTAGCGGGGATAGCGCTCGCTGTAGCGCTGCCGCAGGGCATCGGTGCTCCGGGCCAGCGGCCGGTCGTCGGTGGGGATCAGGCTCTCCAGCGGCCGATCCAGAAAATACAGCCGCCCGTTGTGCCGCAGCCGGCGGACATTTTCCTCCCGCAGGATGGCCCCGCCTCCGGTGGCGACGATCACCCCGGTGCGCTGGGACACCTGGGCGATGACCTGGCTTTCCAGCTCCCGGAAGCCGCTTTCCCCTCTTTGTGCAAAAATATCGGCGATGGGCTTTTTGGTCAGACGGATGATCTCGGTGTCGGTGTCCACCAGCTCCCGGCCCAGCTGCCGGGCCAGCAGCTTGCCAACGGTGCTTTTGCCGCTGCCGGGCATCCCGGTGAGCACAATGTTCTGCTTTTCCCCGTGGGTAGCGCGATAAACGCCGTCCAGCGCGCTTTCGGCCAGCGGTTTTCCCAAAAAGTGCTCGCAGGCAAAGGCCGCCTGGGCCACCAGCATATACAGTCCCCCCTGCGCCCGGGCGCCGTTGTCCCGGGCCTGAAGCACCAGCCGGGTGCGCAGCGGGTTGTAGACGGCGTCCAGCACGCCCTCCAGCCAGCCGAAGCGGGAAAGCTCCATGGCCTGTCCGTCGGGGTTGGGATACATCCCCGCCGGGGTGGTGTTCACCAGCAGCTGGACAGGCAGCCGGGAAGCCTCCTCATAGGAAACGGCGTCCTCCCGGCCGCTGCGGCTCACCCGGCAGACCGAGGCCGCCCCCAGATCCCGCATGACGGCCAGCGCCGTTTTGGAGGTGCCGCCGGTGCCCAGGATGGCTACCGTTTTCCCTTCCGGAGAAAGTCCCGCGTGGCGCAGCAACGCCACCATGCCGTCGTAATCGGTGTTGTAGCCGCAGAGACGGCCGTTGCGGTTGACGACGGTATTCACCGCGCCGATGGCGGCGGCCTTGGGGTCGATCTCATCCAGATAGGGGATCACCGCCTGCTTGTAGGGAATGGTCACATTGATGCCCCGGAAGTCCTTTTTCTGCAAAAAGCCGGGCAGTTGGGCGGAGGTCAGCTCCACGAGCCGATAATCATAGCCCGCCAGCCGCTGGTGAATTTCCCTGGAAAAGCTGTGGGGCAGCTTTTCGCCGATCAAACCGTATTCCATGCCTGTCTCTCCCTTCTCAGTCTGCCAGCCAGTCGGTGCCGAAGCGCTGGGCCAGCAGGTCGCACAGGGCCAGCGCCGTGACGCTGTCCACCACCACCGCCGCCCGATGGACGATCACCGGGTCGTGGCGGCCCTCCAGCTCCAGCAGGGCGTTTTCGCCCCGCTTCATGTCCACCGTCTCCTGCTGACGGAAGATGGAGGGGGTGGGCTTGATCGCCGTGCGGAACACCACCGGCATGCCGTTGGTGATGCCGCCGTTGATGCCGCCGTTGTGGTTG
>CAZDUQ010000048.1:0-9023 GCA_964508665.1 uncultured Oscillospiraceae bacterium
GCTTTTCCGGGGTACAGGTGTCCATCTGCTCCAGCGCCACCTGGATCAGCACCCGCCGTCCGCTGAGGGGCAGATCCTCCCGGATGTCCAGCCCCAACTCCTTTTCCCACAGGGCGCAGCCCGCCGCATCGGCCGTCCCCGCCGCCAGCCGGAGGCAGGCCGCCCGGGCCTCCTCCTCCAGAATATCCAGCTGTGCATCACAGCTGTCCAGGATCGCGCCCACGCCCCTGCTCTCTCCCACGCCGGGGGGCAGGGTCTTCTTGATATCAGCCATTGTCCGCCTCCGTCAATGTTACGATGCCCGGGACAGCGTAGCTGCCCCGCGCCAGCACCAGATTCTCCGTTTTGCCGTTCAGGGTGATGCCGGAGGCATCGGCCACGCCCCGGCAGCTCATCAAAAGTCCGATCACCCGGTTCAGGCTCACCGTCTGGCCATTTTCGCCCAGACCTGCCTGAGCCAGATAACCGGCCAGCGCCGTTTCCAGCAGGGTGCGGATGGTGCTTACCGGCGTTTCGCCGTCAGGCGTCACCACCGCCGTCACATTCACAGCCACCGGCTGGGCCTGAATGGCCTTTACATCGGCCCCCACCGGCCGTTTTTCCTCCAGATGGGCCTGTACCTGTGCCAAAAGTCCCTCTGGCGCGCCGCTCTCCGGAGCAAAATACACATCCACCGTGCCCGCGCCCCGTGCCAGCGGGACGGCGGCTGCGTCGGCCACCCCCTCCAGCTCGGTACACCAGGCCACATAATCGGCGGCGTTGCCGCTGGCACCTCTGGTCCGGATGTGTTCCAGCGTCCGCTGGCGCAGCTTTTCATCGCTCTCGCCACTTTTGCGGGTCACACCGTAGTCACCGCAGGCGGCGTCCAGCCAGCTGCCCTCCGCCGTGGCCACGAAACCTCTTTGTGTGACGGTATCGATCTCCTGGCTCCAGATCCGCGCCAGCTCGGCGGCCACCGCCTGCAGAATATCCCCCGCAAAGGTGCCCTCCATGGCGCTGACCTGTCCCGTCAGATCCTCCTTCATGCGCAGCAGAATGCTGTCAAAATCATAGCTCATACCGTTGCCTCACTTTCCGCCGTCAGCTCTCCGTATATCGTCCGGACGGTAAAGGCCGCCGTCAGTCGGCCCTCCTCCCGGGAAAAGTTGAAGCCCTCCACGCTCTTGATGTAGGGACAGACCAGCAGGCTCTCCCGCACAAGACCGGCCAGTCGGCTCTCGGCCTCGGGAATGGCCTTTCCCAGCAGGGTGTGCAGTTGATTGCCATAGCTGTCGGTGTGGGCCGAAAAGGCGAACCGCACATTGTCGCTCTGCAACGCCCGCCAGACCCACACCCGGACGGCCTCCAGCCCGGACACATACCGGAAATCGCCGTCCTCGTCCAGCAGCGGCTGGCCGATAGAGAAATCCACCGCCACCTCCCGCAGCCGGGGCAGGGTGCTTTCCGTCTCATAAGAAAACAATGCCATCCCTTTTCCTCCTTTATCGTTCCTCCAGGCGGCACAGCACGAACCATCCCGCCTGATTGCCCAGGCAGAGGAAGCTCGCGCCCTCGTCCTCCGCCTGAATGGTCAGCCCCCGGGCCCGTCCGGCCACCGCCGTCTGCTCTCCCTCCACCGAAAAGCGCTCCTCCGCGTAATCGGTCAGGGTGCCCAAAGCCAGCTTCAGTCCGCCCCGCTCTCCGTCGGTGAGCCGCAGCATCTGATAATAAGGATTCACAGGCTGCTCACCCCCAGCTCGGTGGTGGTCAGCCCCGCCTGGCAGCGCCAGACCACCCGTTCCACCAGATAATCGCCATAGACCCCCATCAGGGGCTTGTCCAGCGTCACCACCTGACCGCATTTTACCGGGCTCCTGCCGGTGAGCGTCAGCCGCGCCTGTCGGGAAGCACCCGCCAGCACCGCCTGTGCCTGCTCCTCCGCCGTTTCATATTTCAGCGAGAGATATTCCTCCCGCCGCCGCAGACCGTATCGCCTCAGACCCTCCTCGTCGGTAACCTGGGCCGCCGGCTGCCCGCCGCTGTAGACAATGGCCTGGGTAACGGCATCTTCCACGGTGTTCCGGGCCACCAGCGCCACCAGCTGTCCGCTTTGCAGCACCGTCCGCTCCCGTCCCCTGGGATACAGGCTCAGCTTGCCGTCCTCCCAGTGGGTGACGGCCTCGCCGCCGTACAGACTGCGGATGGCGCTGAAGGCCGTTCTGCCGCAGGCCGCCCCCAGCCGTGTTTCCTGTCCGTCTCCCTGCCACAGCTTGCCCGTTTCCAGCCCGCATTCCTGACAGATCTGCCGCGTGATCTCCGCCGGTGTCCCCTGCCATGGGCCTCTGCAATGGTTCTTTGCCAGCAGATTGGCCGGATCAAAGGCCAGCAGCGTCAGCTCCAGCGCGGCAGCGTCGTAGCTCACCCGCTCCACCCGTCCGGAAAAAAGCGTTGTCCCCGCCTGCCGCACGGTCACGCCCTGCCCACAGGCCGGCTCCAGCCGGGGCAGACGGGCATCCAGCGGTGCGCACACCAGACGAACCTCGGCCTCAGCCGCCGCCCCCTCCAGCATCTTTTCCACCGTCACCCGGGTACACAGCCCGGTGACCTCCCGGTCATCCAGCCAGACTCTCATACCAGATACAGCTCCTTTCCCGCCGGCAGACCGCAGGGATCGGAAATGCCGTTCCGCAGGGCGATCTCCCGCCAGCGGCTGCCGTCTCCCAGCTGGAGCCGCGCCACCGTCCACAGATCCTCGCCGCCCTGTGTGACATACACCTCCGGTGTGCTGCGCTCATCCGCCCGGCGGTACAGCCCGCCCGGACTGTCGCCATCCACCACATCCGGTTCTGCCAGCGTGATGTACCGGTATTCGGTGAGCGTCACCGCCACCCCCACATCCCGGTCTCCCTCGGTGAGGGTGCGCTTCAGTCCGGTGATGAGAAACAGCTCGTCCATCTCGGTGCCGGTAATCAGCAGCCGCACCGGCCCGCCCTCGCTTTTCCAGCGATACAGCAGCGCCAGCGCGTCGTTGGGCGGCATGTCCCGATAAAACCGGGAGTCCTCGCTGGGCAAAAAGGTCTCCAGCGTCACCTGCGTCAGCCCGGCGCCCCGGGCGGCATGTACTGTTTCGCCCCGTAGCGTAACGTATTGCAGGGTGTTCTGCGGCTGTGAGATTACCAGATCTCTGGGATTGACCGCAAACTCCAGCCGCTCATCCTCTCCCCGCTGCAGGATCACCCTTCGTGTCTTTTCCGCCATGTCCCCGCTCCTTTCCTCATCGGTTGCCCCAGGCGGCCGTCAGCCGATCTACCAGCTCCCAGGGCTCCCGGTTCTCCTCCCACAGCAGCGCTCCGCCTTGCGTCTCAAAGCCCGCCTGCCGTATGTGCAGACCGCTTGTCTCTGTCTGCCGACCGCCGGAAACCATGCTCCGCGCCATAGCGCTGCCGCTGTCCGCCGATCCTTCGCTGCCCCCTTCCAGCAGCACGCGGCCCTCCTCCACGCCGCTCTGGCTCAGGATGGCCGTGCCCGCGGCCAGCACGTCACCGTAGCTCAGCTTCTCGGTGATGTCAAAGGCCCCGGCCACCGCGCCCTGCTTTTTCAGGCTCTCCCCCGCCTGACGCAGCTCGTCACAGGCCAGATACAGGGCATACCGCAGCCCCCGCTCTCCGCCCATGCGCAGGCACTCCTCCACCTCGCCGGCCGAAAGGCTCCTGCACTGGGCATCCAGCCCCAGCCGTTCAAACCGCAGCCGAAACTGTTCGCTCTGCCGCTGCCCCAGCGCCTGTGCCCATGCCTCCGCGCCCATCTCAGGCCACCTCCGTCACGCGGATGGCCGAAAGCTGCTTCAGGTCGCCCGGCAAAAAGCGGAAAGGGATCACCTGCTCGTTGATCTTTCCAGCGGCGTAATTCACCAGCGGCAGGCTGTCCAGTGCCACATTGTCCACGCTGTACCGCTCCTCCTCGCCGTTCATGCTGTCGGGATCCTTCAGCGCCGTGGTGATGGCCACCCGGACATCCCTGCCCTCGGCCGCCCCTTCCACGATATCAAAAAACCGGCTGAACACCTGCTTGAGCCGCAGCTGTCCCTCGCCCCGCCAGCCGGTGATCTTGGAGTCCACATCCATGCCGATCTGCACATCCGACCGCAGCAGCTTTACCGTCAGCTGGATGGCGCTGGCCTCCGCAATGCGGCTGCCGTCCACCCAGATCTCCGCAAAGGAGCCGGAAAGCACCCTGTTCGCACTCAGTTTTGCCATGTCTGTCCCTCCTTACATGGTGATCTCAAAGGTCAGATCCTCCATGGCGTCGGCAAATCGCACATCCGCCCGCAAAAAGACCTGACTGCCCGTGTTGGCCGACAGGATGGCCGTCTCACTCATACTGTCGGTGTCCACCCCCTGGCTCTCCAAAAAGGCCTTCTGGGCGTCATAATCCACACTGGCCCGATTCTTTCGCCCGGTGTCCAGCACGCTGCCCGCCAGTCCGTCAAAATAGCTGTTGATGGCCGTCACCAGCAGCAGCTTGGAGTCATAGTCGTTGAGCACCTTGCCCACATACTCGCTCTCAAAAGCGCTGCGGATGTCCGCCCGGATGAGATCCACGCCCTCGGTAAGCTTGATTTTCTGAAAGGCGCCGTCTCCCGACGAGGTCAGGGTGCAGAGACTGGTCACCGCCCGTGCCAGCCGCACGCCGTCGCTTCCCCGGTCCAAAATCAGCCGTCCCTTTGCAATGTCCCCCTCCGGGTCACCGCTGGCGGTAAAATCCTCCACCTCGCTGAGGGCATAATAGGTGGCGCTCTCCTTGAGGGAAAGTCCCGCCAGGATGCCCGCGATGCGGGCACAGTAATCGGCGGCGGTCACCTCCCGGCGTCCCGCTTCCGTCTGTACTACAATGCCCTCTGTGGTGAAATTCACCACACCGGCGCAGTCCGGGCTTTCCTCAGTGGATACCACTGCCCGCACCGGGCGGCCCTTTTCCCGCTTTCTCGCCACAAAGGCACTCACCTCCATAGCGTCCATCTCCGGGGCGCACAGCCAGCCTCCCTCCCCGCGGGCGGCCGCCTCCTCCAGCGCCGCAGCCTCGTCCCCTGTCGGATATTCCGTCAGGATGACCCTGGCCGGGCTTCCCAGGAAGCACAGCTCCAGCAGCTCATAAGCCCGCTGTCCCACCGCATTCGCGTCGGTCTGGCTCAACGCGGAAAAGCTCCGCGTCCGGCTCTCCTTCCCCGGCAGCAGGACTACTACCTGCCCCCTTGCCGAGCGGCGGATGGCCGTCCCGCCCGCCGTTTTAAATCGAATGATAATCTGTGGAAGACCCACTTATGTCTCCTCCTCCCTCTGCCGCAGGGTCATCGTCAGGCTCCCCATGGTGGGGAAGGCATCGCCGCCACCCGCAGTCTGCTCCTCCGGCAGATCATAAAATTCCAGCAGGAACCGCACCCGCGTCCGATCCTGCCCATCGATCCCGGTTTCGGCCTCCTGGGGACAAAAGCCCCGTCCGCAGACCGAAAAGCCGCCTGCCGTGTGCTCCAGCACCCGGTCGGCCAGGGCCAGCCCCGCCTCACGCTCCCGCTCCGGCGAGGGATAGCAGGTCACCGTTACCGTAATCTTCCGCTCCACCTGTCTGCCGCAGGCCGCCGTGCTCAGCAGCTTGCCCTCAGCCCCCACCAGCAGGCAGGGATACACCGCCCCTTCGGCCCGCCGGTTGGTGGCCGCCACGCCCAGACGCTCCTGCAAATACCCGGCGATGCCCGCCGTCAGCGCTTCCAGTCCGATCATGCAGCCGTCACCTCCTGCACCAGCACCGTGGTGTAGCAGTGGGAGGAGTAGGCCATGCACGGCCCGCAGATCCCCCGATACACCTGTCCCTGCCGCACAATCACGCCCCGGTCACCGGCCTTCAGCACCGTGCCGGCCGGCAAAAACAGCGCCAGCCGGGCGTTGCATTCGCCCACGTCCTCCCAGGCGCCCCGCACCGTGGGGGACGCCGCCTGGGGCGAGCGGGACAGGGCGCAGGGCAGGTCTTCATAAACCTGCTCCTCCCGCCAGCCGGTTCCAGTCCACACCTTGCGGAAAAAGCTGCCGCTGTCGGTCATGGTCGCCCGCAGGATCTCCCGTTCCCTCATCTGCGCCACCTGCCCTTCGGGCTTCGCAGCCGGATGAAGGGTGCCAGCAGCTGCCGCTCCCGCTCCGAAAAGTCGCGCACCTGTCCATAGGAAATGGTGGTGTCGCCCCGCTTCACCTGACTCACCGCCCGGTCATCATCGCTGATGCGTGCCGCCAGCAGCTCCGCCAGCGCCTCCTCCATATCCGGTGGAAGGTACCGGCTGCCGCACACCTGAGCCGCCCGCTGAGCCACTACCTCCAGCAGCGCCTGAACGCGCTCATCCTGCTCCGCCTCAGCCAGCGTCAGCGCCCGTGCCAGAACGCGCTCCCGGCCGCCCTCGGCAAACACCGCCGTCATCAGGCGCTTACCAGTGCGCCGATGGTGACCACCTTGTCGGAAGGCACCACCAGGTCATACAGATAGCGGGCCTGGATGGCCGTACCGTCAAACAGCTGGTTCTCCTCGGGGCCGAACTGCTTCAGGCTGTCAATGCGGGAAATGGCGATGGGCGCGTCACAGGCCACCACCATGGCACAGATGTCCTTGCTGCCGGTACCGGCCACGATGCCGCCGGCGCTCTGCTCGTCTCTGCCCGACTGAACGGTCACCACACTCTTCATACGGCCGGAGGGGACAAAAATACAGGGCAGATCGTTGAGCATCATCACGTGCTGATAGGTCACGCCGTTGATCTCCACCTGCTGCTCAAAGCTGATCTGATTGTAGCTGTTATCGGCCGCCTGCAGGATCTGATTCTTCAGATTCGCGGCGATCAGGGCCACAAAGCCGCCGGTGCGCTCGCTGTCGTTCTCCAGCGTCTGCACCAGCTGACACAGCTTGTCGATCAGATCCTCCTCCTGGGCGTTAAAGCTCACCAGATGAGTGCTGCGGTGCACCATGTCATTGTTGACCAGGGTGTACAGCCGATTGATACGATAGGTGTCCTGCTCCCGTGCCAGCTGATCTCTGGCAAAGGCGCGGATCACATTCTCCGCCGTGGCGGGGAAGGACAGATCCTCCGGAGCGGTGTGATCCAGAGCGAACTTCACGCCTCTGTCCATGGACAGCGTGTGTGCCGTCCACTTGCTGGTGACCGCGCCGGAGGGATAAGCCGAGCCATCGGTCCTGCTGTTGTCATAGTCGCCCAGACCGGTGGTGCTCAGGGTAGCGATCTCCACCTCCTTGCCCTTGCCGAAGCGCACCTGACCGCCGGTGGCCGCCATCCATTCGGTGGCAGAGGCCGCAGCCAGCTCCTCGTCGATGAAGCTCTGATAGTTTTTTGCATAGTCGATAGCCATTGGGTCGTTTTCCTCCTTTGTTTGTGTTGACCACAGCTTACCCTCTTTCCGCGGCAATTCCCAATGAACATTTCCGCAAAACCCCGCAAAAAAACCGTCGTGCCTCCCCACGACGGTTTCACCAGGTATCAGTCTGTTTTTCTGTTTTTCATCCGGCTTCAGCCGATCCGCCCACTTTTTTCCAGCGCCCGCACCAGCACAGGCACCGCCGCCAGCTGCAAAACGATCCCCGGGATCGCCCCGGTAAGGGCCCCCGCCACAAAGGCGCTCAGGGGGAAGCCGCTGCCGCTCAGCCCCAGAATGGCCAGCTGCGCCGCGCCCCACACCAGCCGTCCGGTCACCATGGCGCAGATCAGGCTGCAATAGATGCCCTTCATCCCCCATTTTGCCAGCCGACGGTACAGCAGCCCCGCCACCAGACCGTAGGTGGCCAGCTCAAAGGCCATGCTGATGCAGCCTGGCATGGGCGGCATGGAGAACACCGCAAACCGCAGCAGCGGTGCCGCAAAGCCCACGGCCGCGCCCCAGCCCCCGCCGCACAGAAAGCCGCAGATCAGCACTGGCAGATGCATCGGCAGCAGCATGGAGCCCACCTCCGGGATCTGCCCGGTCAGAAAGGGCAATACCATGCACAGAGCCAGACACAACGCCGCGTTCACCATTTTTCTCATATCGATCCCCTCCAAAACAAAAAGGCATCATTTCTCCCATGGCGAAGCCGCACGGGCCCGGCTTCCGCCTTGCCCGCGTTTCCGCGGTTCCCTGTAGAGAAACGATACCTTCTGGATATCCTTGATCGCTTGTGCGATGCCGTCATGATAGCACAGTTTTTTTTGTCTGTCAACACGGCATCTCCCGAAAATTCAGCCGTCAGAGCGCTTCCGTTCAACAGAAGAGCTCGCTGTCCAACCCCTCTGTCTCCTCGCGCTCCCGGAACAGACACTCGTCCAGCTCCATTTCGAACACCCGGCTCATCCGTTCCCGATCGGGAACCCAGGGCGCGCTGACCGAGCCGCTGGGGCCGATCACCGTGAACATGACCTGCTCCGGCTCTTGGGGCTTTGGCGCAGGCGGATTGACCGCTTCGATCACCTCCCGCAGATAAAACAGCCCTTCGGGCATCTGGATCAGCCGCACCGGATGAGCCGGCACCAACTTGAGGTAATGCTGCGGGAGCACCACCGGACAGCAGAACACCAGGAGCGGCTGCTTTTTCAGCGGCATCCACCGCAGCCCGCGCATGACATAAAGCCCCTTGCCCCGTGCGAACAGCCAGTCCAGCATGATGAAGTCAGGCTTCCAGGAAACTGCTTTCTGCATCATTTCGTCCAGATTTTTAACCATTTCGATCTCGCATTCCGACCCCATCCGCCTGTTCAGCAAATAAGCGATCTGCGACCGCCGCAGCTCCCGGCCGAGTGCAAGAAGAAACCTCATTCCCGTACACGCTCCCTTTTCCCAATGCTTTTGCGTTTCGTCCCGCTTGCCTTTGAGTATATGCCGCCCGGCAGCAAAAGGCAAGCTCGTTTTTTCTTTTTTTGCCGCCCTTTCCCGCCGCCTTTCGCTCGTTTTCTCAAAAACAAATGCAAAAAGCCACTCCTTCAGGCGGCCTGAAGGAGTGGCTCTTTCATCGGTTATCAG
>CAZDUQ010000049.1:0-4746 GCA_964508665.1 uncultured Oscillospiraceae bacterium
TTGGGAGTGCCTGCGTATTAGGTATGGGAATGTATCTCTGTGTAGTGGTCGTTACTTGCACGGGCATCCTTGTTTCCAAAATCACATCCGAACAAAATGAAGATTCGTCCAAAGAAAAAGCTCATTCAGCAAATTCCGATTTGAAAAACTAAAACAGCAACCGAATAACAGAAAACAGACCGTCTGCCGGCCGCCATGCGCGAAAAACCGACGGTCTGTTTTATTTCCTGCAAAACCGGTTTGCAAAAACCACACGAACCGCCCGGCCCTTCGCTTTTTCACGCCGCGCCCTCTTGCCAAATGCCGTAACTTGCGCTATAATAACGCCACAGCCACTTTCGTTTCTGACACCAAAATATGCATTGAGGTGAAAGATACAGTTGAGCGTTTTTTCGGCGTGCCCGGACCAAGACTGCATCTTTCGGATGTGGTTATTTTTTTATCAAAAGGAGTACCCGAAATGAAAAAAACCAAGTTTCTCGCCCTGCTGCTGGCCGCTCTGCTGGCTCTGACCCTGTGCGCCTGCGGCACCAACGATGCAAACACCCCCAATACCCCCGACACCTCTGACCCCGCTTCCGACGCGCAGACTCCTGTCGAGCCCGACAACGCCGTCCAGCCCGAGAGCCCGTCTGTGGATGTCAATGTCCCTGATGAGCCCGAGGTGGATGCTGAACTGCCGGTGAACATCATGGTGCTCAACGGCACCACCGGCTTCGGCATGGCCAAGCTGATCTCCGACAGCACCGGCGGTGCGGCTGCCCTGAATTATAACATCTCGGTGGAGACCGATGCCAGCAATATCACCGGCGCGTTGATCAACGGCAGCGTGGATATCGCCGCTCTGCCCACCAACGCCGCCAGCGTGGTGTATAACAAGACCGAGGGCGCCGTTCAGGCGCTGGCCCTGAACACTCTGGGCGTGCTGTATGTGGTGGCCGACAACGGCGAGAACATCACCGCCCTGTCCGATCTGGAGGGCAAGACCGTCTTTGCCCCCGCCCAGAACCCCACCTTCATCTTCCAGGCCATCTGCACTGCCGCCGGTGTCAATGTGACGGTGGACAACACCTATGCCCAGCCCGCCGACCTGCGCACCGCCGTGGCCGCCGGTGAGGTCAAGCTGGCCGTCCTGCCCGAGCCCATGGTGACCATCGCCTGCGCCGGCAACGAAAATCTGGCCGTGGCGCTGGATCTCACCGCCCAGTGGGATGCCGTCTATCCCGCCGGCAGCCTGGTGCAGGGCTGTGTGGTGGTGCGCCGCGCCTTTGCGGAGGAGCACCCCGCCGAGGTGGCAAAGTTCCTGGAGGAGTATGAGGCTTCCATCGCCTATCTCACCGAAGACACCGCCTCTGCCGCCCAGATGATCGTGGATGCCGGCATCTTTGCCCAGGCTCCCGTTGCCCAGAAGGCCATTCCCAAGTGCAACCTGTGCTTTATCTCCGGCGCCGATATGCAGACCGCCCTGGGCGGCTTCCTGGATACCATGTTCCAGGTGGCCCCCGCGTCCATCGGCGGCGCCGTCCCTGCTGACGACTTCTATTACATCGGCTGATCGCCGGTTTTTCACCCATCCACGGAAAGGAGCTGCCGCCTGTGTCTCAAGCGAAAAAACGCCTGCGCGCCTGTGCCGTGGCGGCCTTCTGGCTGCTGGTGTGGCAGCTCCTTTCCATGGCGGTGGATCAGCCTCTGCTGCTGCCCGGCCCGTGGCCGGTGGCCCTCCGCCTGGCTGAGCTGGCCCGCACGGGCCGCTTCTGGCTGACGGTGAGCGCCAGCCTGCTGCGCATTCTGTGGGGAACCGCGCTGGCAGTGCTGCTGGGCGTGGTGCTGGCCGCTCTGTGCTGCCGCTGGCCGCTGCTCAACGCCCTGTGCGCCCCGCTGCTCACCATGGTCAAATCCACCCCCGTGGCCTCCTTCATCCTGCTTTTGATCCTTTGGGTGGGGCGGGATGTGCTGCCCGCGGTGGTGGTCATCCTGATGGCCCTGCCGGTGGTGTGGGGCAATGTCTCCGCCGGTATTCGCAGCGTGGATCCTCTGCTTCTGCGGACTGCAAAGGTGTTTCGCTTTACACGGATCAGGACCCTTCGCCGGGTCTGGCTCCCTGCGGTGGCCCCCTATTTTCTCTCGGCCTGCCGCACGGCCATGGGCCTTGCGTGGAAGGCCGGGGTGGCCGCCGAGGTGCTCACCGTGCCCGCCGTGTCCATCGGCCGCTATCTGTCAGAGGCCAAGCAGTATATGGAGACCTGTGACCTGTTCGCCTGGACGGTGGTGGTCATCCTGTGCAGTCTGGTGATCGAGCGGGTGCTGATGGCCGCCATCGGCCGTCTGGCCCGTTACTGCGGAAGGGGGGAGGATGCTTCATGATCCGTGTGGAGCATGTTTCGGTGGCCTTTGGCCCGCAGCAGGTTCTGTGGGACTGCACCCTGTCGCTGCCTGTAGGGGAGCGTACCGCCCTGATGGGTCCCTCGGGCTGCGGAAAGACCACCCTTTTGCAGGTGCTGGCCGGTCTGCTGCCTCCCGACAGCGGAAGGGTGACGGTCAACGGCCGGGTCAGCTATGTGTTTCAGGAACCGGCGCTTTTTCCCTGGCTCACCGCCGCCGGGAACATCAATGTGGTGCTGTCCGACCGACAGGAGACCCTCCCACGGGCGCTGGCCCTGCTGGAGGCGCTGGGACTTTCCGACTGCCGGGACAAGTACCCCCACCAGCTTTCGGGCGGACAGAAGCAGCGGGTGTCCATTGGCCGGGCGCTGGCTTACGGTGGCGATATCCTTCTGCTGGACGAGCCCCTGAAGGGGCTGGATCCCGCCATCCGGGAGCAGGTGGCCGCCCTGATCCTGCGGGAGTGGGAAGGGAAGACCCTGCTGCTGGTGACCCACGACCCCGGGGAGGCGGCCCTTCTGGGTACCCGCGTCCTCCGGTTTTCCAACGGTACCTTTGCATAAAACAGAAAAATGATTGCCGCAGAACGAAGCGTTCTGCGGCGATTTTTGTATCCACGCGTGAATTTTATGCCATCTGATCCACGATCTCGCCCAGCCGGTCGCACAGCTCCTGCGCTTTGGCGCAGTCCTCCGCCAGCAGACATTGGGTGATGCGGCTTTCCAGCTCCTGCTTCTGCTGCTCCAGCAGCAAAAGCTCCCGGTCGAAGTGCCGCCGGTAGATGCGCTTGCGGAAGGCCCGCGGGCTCATGGGCCGCACCGTGCCCTCCTCTGCCAGCAGCACCCGCTGGGCGCAGCGGGCCACGGTGTAGTAATCGTGGGATACCATCAGCACCGTCCCCGGCCAGTGGGCCAGCGCCTCCTCCAGCGCCCGCTGGGCAAAGGTATCCAGATGGCTGGAGGGCTCGTCCAGCAGCAGCACATCGGCCTCTCCCAGCTCCAGCAGCGCCAGCTGCAACAGATTGCGCTCTCCGCCGGAAAGCAGCTCCGGCCGCTGCCCCAGCTGCTCCGGCTCAAAGCCGTACTTTGCCAGATGGGCCGCGATCTCCCCTTTGGTGGACAATCCGGCCTCGAAGAACGTATCCCACACGGTGCCTTCCGCAGAAAATACCTCCTGATGCAGCTGCGAGAACTGCTTCATCCGGACGCCCGGCGCCAGCCGCACCTGCGGGCAGCCCTGTCGGATCGCCCGCAGCAGGGTGGACTTGCCCGAGCCGTTTGGCCCCACCAACGCCACTTTTTCCCCCGGTAGCAGGGAGAAGGAGACATTTTCCAGCAGCGGCCTGCCGTCAAAGCCCAGCGTGAGCTCCTCCACCGTCAGCAGCGGTTGCTCGCTCCGGATGATGCCCGCCCGGGGCAGGGCGATGTCCGGCTGCCGCACCTCGATATACGGCGCGTGGCTCTGCCGCGCCAGCATCCGGTTGAGCTGGCTCACCTTGCCCTTCAGCACCCGCCCCTTCTGGGGGGAGATCACCTGGGTGGCATCGTCCCGCAGCCGTTCCACCAGCGTCTCCAGCCGCTGTACCTCCCGGGCGTCGGCCCGTGCGGCCACCTGCCGGTCCAGCTTGGCCTGGAGCCGGTAGTGGTCATAGGCGGGGAAGCTGCCGTCATACTCCGCCAGCTCTCCGTTTTCCAGATGCCAGATCTTGTCAAAGCAGTGGTTCAGCAGCCAGCGGCTGTGGGTCACCACCAGCAGCGTGTCGGGATAATGGTCGATCAGCTCCGCCAGCGCGGCCAGATTGTCAAAATCCAAAAACACATCGGGCTCGTCCATCACCAGCAGCGCCGGCCGCCGCAGCATCTGCCGGATGATCTGCACCAGCTTGTACTCTCCGCCCGAAAGCTGTTCCAGCCGCAGCTCGGCCTTGTCGGTCAGCCCCGCCTGATACAGTCGCCGGGCGATGTTGCTTTCGCAGTTGTCGGCATCCATGGCCTGGCTCTCGTCCAGCAGCTGCTGATACCGCTCCAGCAGCGGCTCGGGCTCCTCCGCCGTCTCCAGCTCCCGGCAGACCGATTCCAGCTCCTGCCGCAAGCGGTCAAAATCGGCCATCAGATATTGCCGCACGGTACAGGCGGCCTCGCCCTCCTCCCGCCGGAGGAACTGCCGGACGAACCCCACCCGCCCGGCGGTCTCCAGCCGCAGCGTCCCCTCATAGGTAAAGCGCTCCGGCTCCAGCAGCAGCCGGGCCAGCGAGGTCTTTCCGGAGCCGTTGCTGCCGATCAGGGCGCAGTGGCGCCCGGTCTCCAGGGAAAAGCACAGATGCTGAAACAGCTCCCGCTGGGGAAAGCCAAAGGACAGGTCATG
>CAZDUQ010000049.1:4846-8809 GCA_964508665.1 uncultured Oscillospiraceae bacterium
ATATTTTGACAGGAGGGATGGACGATGGGATCGATCAAGCTGCCGGAGGATTTCACCACCTATCCGGAGGCACGGAAAAAGGCGTTCTTGAAGCTGAAGGAGCTGAAGGAAGCGGGCCGCAGAGTCGTAGGCACCTTTTGCACCTACACGCCGCAGGAGCTGGTGGATGCCGCCGACGCCACGCCGGTGTCGCTGTGCGCCATCGGCGAGGAAAACATCCCCGCCGCTGAGCAGAAGCTCCCCAAAAATCTGTGTCCGCTGATCAAGGCCAGCTATGGCGGGGCCCTTACCGACCACTGCCCGTTTTTCTATTTTTCCGATATGGTGCTGGCAGAGACCACCTGCGACGGCAAAAAGAAAATGTACGAGCTGCTGGGCCGTCTGAAGCACACCCATGTGATGCAGCTGCCGCCGGGACAGTTCGGCCCGGGGGCGCTGGACGCCTGGCGGGCCGAGGTAGAAGCCCTGCGGGCCGATCTGGAGGGGTTCTACGGCATCACCATCACCGATGACCGCCTGCGGGAGGCCATCCGCCTGCGTAACCGGGAGCGTAAGGCCATCCTGGATTATTACGAGGTGGGGCGGCTCAAGCCCACGCCCATCTCCGGCTATGAGCTGAATACCGTCATCACCTCCAACGAATACGCCTTTGACATCGAGCAGAAGATCGCCGCGCTGGAGGCCCGCACCGCCGAACTGAAGGCACTGTACGAGCGGGAATACAAGGGCAAGCCCTCCCGTCCCCGCATCCTGATCACCGGCTGCCCCACCCATGGCGTCATTGACAAGGTGATCCGCCGCATCGAGGAGCTGGGCGCCGATGTGGTTGGCTTTGAAAATTGCTGCGGCCCCCGGGAGAAAAAGGATCCCGTGGACGAGACGAAGGATCCCGTCACCGCCATTGCGGAGAAGTATCTCCGGGTCAACTGCTCGGTGATGAGCCCCAACCCCGGCCGGCTGGAGGCGCTGGGCCGGCAGATCGACGACTATCAGGTGGACGGCGTGGTGGAGGTGCTGCTGGTGGCCTGCCACACCTTCGCCATCGAGGCCGACACCGTCAAGCATTTTGTCACGGAGGAAAAGGGCATCCCCTATCTGGCCATCACCACCGATTATTCCACTGCCGATCAGGGCCAGATCGACACCCGTCTGGGGGCCTTTATCGAATTGCTGGACTGACCGTCCAGCCGGACATTCAAACATAAAAGAAAGGAAGCATTTTTATGATCCAAGTCAATGCAATGGGCGATGCCTGCCCGATCCCCGTGGTCAAAACACTGAATGCCATCAAGCGGCTGCAGGGACCCGATGTGGTGGAAACACTGGTGGACAACTCCGTGGCCGTGCAAAATCTGACCAAAATGGCCCGGCAGAAGGGATGTGCCGTCCGCTCCGAGCAGCTGGGCGAGAGCAAGTACCGTGTCGTCATTGAGGTCACAGAGGCTGCGGCGCAGCAGCCTGTGGAGACGCCTGTCACCTGCACCACCTGCTCCGGCGAAAAGAACACCGTGGTGGTCTTCGCCTCCGACTGCATGGGCGGCGGCAGCGAGCAGCTGGGCAAGCAGCTGATGAAGGCCTTTCTGTACGCCCTCACCCAGCAGGACACCCTGCCCCGCACGCTGCTGTTCTATAACGGCGGCGCATCCCTGACCTGCACCGGCTCCCCCGCGCTGGAGGATCTGAAGTCCATGGAGTCCCAGGGCGTGGAGATCCTCACCTGCGGCACCTGCCTGAACTTCTACGGTCTGACTGATCAGCTGCAGGTGGGCCAGGTCACCAATATGTATTCCATCGTGGAAAAGCTCACCGGGGCCGACCTGGTGATCAAGCCGTAACATGCGCGCAAAAGCCCCTGCCCTGGTCATCACCTTTTCCACCACCACAGAGGCCATGGGCGCGGAAAAATACTGCATGGAGCAGCAGCTGCCCGGCCGGCTGATCCCCGTCCCCCGGGAGATCACCGCCGGCTGCGGTCTGGCGTGGAAGGCCCCGCCGGAGGAGCGTTCCCGTCTGGAGACCGCCCTTCTGGCGGGCGGCCTCCGCTGGGATGCCATGCACATCGTGGAAATTTGAGGAGCGGAAGAGATGAACTATTGTGTAGGCATCGATATCGGCTCCACCAGCGCCAAGACCGTGGTGCTGGCGGAGGGAAGGCTCCTTCACCGTCTGTTACAGCCCACCGGCTGGAGCAGCGCCGACACCGCCCAGTCCATCCTGCGGCAGCTGGAGGAGCTGGGCATCACGCCGGACAACGCCGCCATCGTGGCCACCGGCTACGGCCGGGTATCGGTGCCTTACGCTCACAAGCGGGTCACCGAGATCACCTGTCACGGCCGGGGGGCCTGCTTCCTGCACGGCTGCGATCACCTGACGGTAGTGGACATCGGCGGTCAGGATACCAAGCTCATCCGGGTGGAGGCGGGCCAGGTGCGGGATTTCGTCATGAATGACAAATGCTCCGCCGGCACGGGCCGCTTTCTGGAGGTCATGGCCAACACCCTGGCCCTGCGGCCGGAGGAGTTGTGCCGGTTGGCGGCCGACGGCGGGGACACCACCATCAGCTCCATGTGTACCGTCTTTGCCGAGTCGGAGGTCATCAGTCTCATCGGCCGGGGCGAAAAGCGGGAAAACATCGCCTTCGCGGTGGTGGATTCCATCGTGAAAAAGGTGGCCGCCCAGGCGGGCAGGCTCCCGCCGGAGGGCGGCCCGGTGTGTCTCACCGGCGGCCTGTGCGAAGCATCTTATCTGCGTCAGGCCCTTTCGGCTGCTCTGGGCGTGCCGGTGCTGTCCTGCCCGGACGGCCGCTATGCCGGTGCCATCGGCGCGGCCCTCAGCGCCGCGTCTGTGAAAAAACCACCTGCGGGAGGGAAGACCGAATGATCTATCTGGACAACGCAGCCACCACGCTGCAAAAGCCCCGGTCGGTGATCGATGCCGTCACGGCGGCCCTGTCCACCATGGGCAATGCCTCCCGTGGCGCCCACAGCGGCGCGCTGACGGCCTCCCGCGCGGTGTACGACACCCGGGTCAGGCTGGCGGCCCTGTTCGGCTGTCCCAGCCCCGAACGGGTGATCTTCACCTGCAACTCCACCGAGGCGCTGAACATCGCCCTCAACGGCCTGTTCCGCCCGGGGGATCATGTGATCACCACCGATCTGGAGCACAATTCCGTCCTGCGGCCCCTGTACCGTCTGGAGGATGCGGGGATCATCTCCCTGAGCTTTGTCCCGGCGGATGGGCGGGGCAATGTGGACTACGGGACTTTTGAGGAGCTCATCCGGCCGGAGACCCGCGCCATCGTCTGCACCCATGCCTCCAATCTCACCGGCACGGTGCTGGATGTGGCCCGCATCGGGGGCATCGCCAGATCGCACGGCCTGCTGCTGGTGGTGGACGCCTCCCAGACGGCGGGGGCCATCCCCATCGATATGACCGCCATGGGCATCCACATCCTGTGCTTCACCGGACACAAGGGCCTGATGGGCCCTCAGGGCACCGGAGGCCTGTGCCTGGCGGAAGGGGTGGAGCTTCGCCCCTGGAAGGTGGGCGGCTCGGGCATCCTGTCCTACCGCCGGGAGCAGCCGGAGGCCCTGCCCGCCCGACTGGAGGCCGGTACGCTGAACGGCCACGGCATCGCGGGCCTTTCCGCCGCGCTGGATTTCCTTGCGGAGACCGGCCTTGCGGCCATCCATCAGCATGAAATGGCCCTGACCCGCCGCTTTTACGAGGGCGCACGGCAGATCGAGGGCGTCACGGTGTACGGCGACTTCTCCCAGCCCACCCGTACGGCAGTGGTGGCGCTGAATGTGCGGGACTATGACTCCGGTGCGGTGTCCGACGAGCTGTTCCAGACCTATGGCATCGCCACCCGTCCCGGCGCTCATTGCGCCCCCCGGATGCATCGGGCGCTGGGCACCGTGGAGCAGGGCGCCGTGCGCTTCAGCTTTTCCTGGTTCACCACGG
>CAZDUQ010000050.1:0-8772 GCA_964508665.1 uncultured Oscillospiraceae bacterium
CCCTGCGAGGTCAAGCTGGACATCTACTCCAGCGATTCCATCCCCTTCGCCGACCGCGGCGTCCCCGCCCTGAACCTGTGCCGCTTCGGCGCACCGGGCGCCAATTACATCCACGACCGGCGGGACAACCTGAAGAGCCGCTACATCGACGAGCGGGCGCTGGACATCACCTTGCAGCAGGTGCTGCTGGTGGCCGACCGGGTGGTCAATGCCCGGGTCTTCCCCATCACCCGGGAGATCAGCCCGGAGATCAAGACCAAGGTGGACGAGTACCTGTTCAAGGACACCAAAAAGGACGGGAAATAAGCCCCGAAATGCAGATAAGACCCCTTCTCAGACTGAGGAGGGGCCTTTTTTGCTATTTGATGCGTGGTTGTTTGATGCAAGGACGATGGAACGGTGTTCCACCCGAACGCCATTCTGACCGACAGCCTAAAGCCTCCTGTTTCCTGCATAGGGGCTTTTGCGCTGTCCGCACAAACCGGGGGCAGTTCATTTCGCAAACAGGCTTTTCCTTTTCAAAAGCGTGCCTCCGGCCCGCTGCTCCCACCCTCCGGCGTCTCTTCAAGCGGCCGCCCGCGCACAGGCGGTGACCGTTTTGATGCGTTTTTTAGCCTGAACCCATTGACTTATACGCAAATGGAATATACAATAGTACTTAATAAACTCGGGAGGAATTTGTCATGAAAAAATTGACCAGTATGCTTCTGGCGCTGGCAATGATGCTCTCGTGCACCGTGCCCGCGTTGGCCTGGGAATGGTCGGATGATCTGCCCCTGGCCGATCTGTCCGACGACCTGCAGCCCGGCAGTGCCGATATGCAGCAGCTTGCCCAGACCGCCAGCGAGGCGGCAGCGGCCCGCCTGCCCGTCTCCGCAGACTACAGCGTCACGCAGCCGCTGTCCGCAGAGGAGACGACCCTCAGTGCGGACGAGACCTATCTGCTCAATGTTGTCCTGTTCGCAGTGGATGAGGACACCGATCCCGCAGATCTGCCGCTGAACGACTTCGACCTGCGGTCGCTGGAGCCTATCTTCACCGATGAAGACGGCCTGCCCCGCGCCGTGGGCGATCGCGGCAACGTCTGGTATCGCGCCTATACCGCGCAGGATGCCGATGCCGTGGCCGAAGCCCTTGCCGCGCTGGACGGCGTGACCTGCGCCGAGCCCGACTATGTTTACACCCAGGACAGCGTGGGCCAGCCCGCTGCGGAGGAAACCGCCGCCAACTGGGCCTTTGATGCCCTGCTGGGGGACGGTGAAGGCGGCCTGTGGTGGAACAGCGAGCTTGACAACGACTTCGCCCCCGGCAAGGATACCATCGTCGCCGTCATCGACACCGGCGTAGACTACAGCCATGCCGACCTCGCCGCCAATATGTGGGTCAACGAGGCCGAGCTGAACGGTCTGCCCGGCGTGGACGACGACGGCAACGGCATCATCGATGATATCTACGGCGCCGACATGACCGCCTCCGGCTCCAAGGCCGGTAATCCCATGGATGACCACGGCCACGGCACACACGTGGCCGGTATCATCGGTATGAGCGCCAACAGCACCGGCGGCGTGGGCCTGGCCTGGGGTGCAAAGATCATGGCCATCAAGGCCGGTCAGGCCACCGGCAGCTTCTCTGCCAGTCACATTGCAAAAGCCATCAGCTACGCGCGGGCAATGGGCGCGGATGTCATCAATATGTCCTTCGGCGGTACGGGCAAGTCCCTCGTGGTGGAAGATGCCCTTGCCGAGGCATTCTCCACCTGCGTGCTGGTGGCCTCCGCCGGTAACAATGGTCGGCCCACCACCGATGCCGTTGAAGCCGGTTATTTACCGAACCAATGCGAAGACATCTATCCCGCCGGTTACACCTATGTCCTTGGCGTTATGGCCACCGATGAAGACGGCAGTCTTGCCTCCTTCTCCAACTGGGATTATAAAAACAACGCCAACTGCGAGTACGAGCTCACCGCCCCCGGCGTGGACATCTATTCCACCCTGCCCGGCGACCGCTACGCCAGCTGGAGCGGCACCTCCATGGCCGCGCCCTTCGTGTCCGCTGCCGCCGCCATCCTCCGCAGCCAGTACAGCGATAAGGCCACCTACTCTTCCCGCTTTATCATGGGCCAGCTGGCTTCTGCCACCGAAGCTGCGACTTCCTTTTTCGCTCCCAAGGGCGATTTCCACAGCTACGCCGCCCTGGATCTTTATAACAGCATTGTCAACCTGCCCAAGCCCAATATCACCGTGAAGGATGTCTTTCTGCTGGACAGCACCGACATCCGCTCCGAGAACGACGGAGACGGCATCATCGATGTGGGCGAGATCGTCGATCTGGGCCTTGTGGTGCGCAACCAGTGGGGCCTGACGGGGGAGATCACCGTAACGGCCGATGCCATCTCTGAGGGCGGCGTACCCAACCCCAACATCACCTTCCTCAACGACACCGTCACCCTCCAGCCCGCAGGTACCTTTCAGGAGGTAAACAACGGCTTTGTCTATGACGACAGCCTGCTGGTGGGCGTGTCCGAGCCCATCCGCTTCCGGGTGGATGCCACCGCCACCCACGACGCGGAGGTCTGCATCAATCTCACCGTCACCACCACCAACGGCGCGGATGAAAGCGACACGGCGGTCTATACCGTGCCCGCGAGTTACACCTTCCGCATCAACGCCGGCCGGGGCATCTCCGGCACGCTGACCGAGGATACCACCCTCACCAGCGACTATCTCTGGGTGGTGGAAAATACGCTCCTCATCCCCGAAGGCATCACCCTCACCATCGAGCCGGGCACCAAGGTGCAGTTCTATTCCTCCGATTATGAGGATGCCTACGGCGGGCTGACCGTGCCCAAGATCAACTGTGAGGGCACCCTGAACGCCATCGGCACCGAGGATGCGCCCATCGAGATGTTCCCCGGCGCAGGGTTTGAGAATTACTGCGTGGAGATTGGCGGCACAGGCGTGGAAACGCTGCAATACTGCAAGATCACAAATCCGTACTTTAACAGCGATATCGTGAATATCGTGGATCACTGCCAGCTCACGCAGAGTTACCCCTTTGTGTATTACCGTTATTCAAGCAGCGGGAAGATAAGTTCCGACTACCGCAAACGCCTGTATATAGCCAGTCTCACCAATTCCGCTCTGCATGATTTATCGGCGCGTGATGATGAGAGGCTTGCCATTTTTGTCGATACCGTTGAAAACTGCGAGTTCGAGAATTGCTACTTGTATTTCTCCTCTTTCAACAAAAGCAAAGGTTATACTCCCTCCGTGGAAGGCAGCGCATTTCTCGGCTCAAATTCGAGCAGGTTTGATTCTTGGTCGCCCTTTTTCAATCTCGATGAGGTCACCACCGTGGACATTCTGGGTTCCTACGGAGGACACACTTATGTTGCTCTGTCCACCGCTTTGCACAATAATTATTTCCGGTTCCCCTCCTTTGGTTCCTCCCTCTATTACTGTTCCGCAATTGCCCATCGGCTGGGCGGCAATCTGGCTGTGATCAATGACCAGGCAGAATGGGACTATTGGGACTATATGAAAAATGGGGACTATATGATTGGCGCAATGTATAATATGGAAACCGGACAGTATGAATGGGTCGAAGAAAGTGCCCTTGCGGTCGATACATCAAACTTCGAGAATAAGTTCGGTTCCGATTATCCTTATGTTTGCTGGTACTACGGCAAATTGGAAAACACAAATAATGCTAAAAGCAGCATGGTTATGATTGAAATCCCTGATGGTATGGACCTGGAGGAGATCCAGCAGGTCATCGCAGACTTTGATTACGAGACAGATTTTCTGAGAGACTACGGCAATGCCTTTACCTGCAACGCCGTTCTCAATCCCGTACTCAATAACGACCCGGACACCTGGATGCTTTTGCTGGCTGACGATTACAATGCAGCCGCCGCTCCGCACTATGCCACGCACAACTACTGGGGCACCGAGAACACCATCCTCATCAACAAAATGATCACCGATGCCGATGACTTCCCCGGCACCTATCAGGACATCATCATCGACCCCATCCTGACGCTGGACAGTCCGGAGCTGGAGGACATCTATCCCTTCGTCACCGGCGTCTACCTCACCGATGAAGACGGCAAGCTTGTCTCCGACGTCTCCTCCGGCGCGTCCTATACCGTTCATGTCACCTTTAACCGCGATATGGCGCAGGATATCCAGCCCAGCGTCACCTTTGGCGGCGAAGACCCCTATACCGATTACGCGGTCAACGGCGACTTTGTCTCCGACCGGGAGTGGCAGGGCCGCGTGACCATCTCGCACACCCTCACCGGCGGTACCATGTACTGGCGCACCGAGGGCGGCGCGGCTGCCGATGACCGCTGGCTGGTGTGCGGCGAGGACGTGCTGCGGTTCAGCTTCAACATCAGCAATACCGGCACGCTGGCCATGGTGCTCAACGCACAGGGCGGCGCCAACAGGGTGGAGCTCAGCTGGGCTCAGAACGATTACGACACGCTGGCGGGCTATAACCTCTACCGTTCCACCAGCGAGACGGGCGGCTTTCAGAAGATCAACACCACCGTTGTCACCGGCACCTCCTACATCGATACCGATGTCGCCCCCGGCGTCACCTATTACTACTACTTCAAGGTGGTCAACACCGACGGCAACGAGGAGGAGAGCCGCTCCAACGTTGCCAGTGGCACTCCCATTGACAATATTTATCCCGTGCTGAAGCATTCTCCCGTCACCTCTGCAAAGGCCGGTACGGCTGTGAGCATTTCCGCCACGGCCACCGACAATATCGGCGTCACCGCCGTGACCCTGAACTACCGCATCACCGGCGCCGACCTTTACACCACGGTGAACATGACCACCGGTGTTAGCGAAGCACTGTACACCGCCACCATTCCCGCCTCTGCCGTCACCGCTGCCGGAGTGGAATATTATATCACCGCAGGCGATGCCGACGGCAACATCTCCTA
Organism: uncultured Oscillospiraceae bacterium; assembly: GCA_964508665.1. Taxonomy (GTDB): domain Bacteria; phylum Bacillota; class Clostridia; order Oscillospirales; family Butyricicoccaceae; genus UBA4644. The sequence continues at coordinate 4,958 of CAZDUQ010000050.1, forward strand.
CAGCGGCACGGCCCTGCTGCCCAACCGCATCAGCGTGAACAGCACGCCCTTCATTAACAGCATCACGCCCACCTCCATTCCCACCGCCGGCGGCAATACCATCACCCTGCTGGGCGGCAATCTGTCTGAGGACATGGTGCTCAAGGTAGGCTCCGTCACCATCGGAGAAGCGGAGCGCTCCTTTATCGACAACGGCCGGATCAATTTCATTGCTCCGGCTATGGCCAGCGGCACCTATACAGTCACCCTCACCGCTGCCGACGGTAAGGTCTATTCCGCGTCCACCGCCCTGTCCTATACCGACAAAGACAGCGTGGCTCAGATCCCCACCAGCATGGAAATGACCTCCGGTGTTCCCTATACCATCCCCCTCTACGCCGCTGCCAGCGGCAATGTCATCTCCCTGCATGCCGAGCTGGATCTGCCCGCCGCTGACTTTACCTCCGTCACTGTGGAAAAGGCGGACGGGGAGGCCGGCTATACGCTGGACTTCAGCTATTCCGGGGGCGTGCTGAAAATCGGCTGTATCGGTTCCACCGGTATCCTGCCGACAGACGGCCCGCTGCTGAACATCATCGTCACGCCCCACGTCAGCGAGGATAAGCAATATGATATCCGGCTGCATGACGTAGCCTTCAACGGCGTTTCCGTGGCCCAGACCATCAGCGGAACGGCCATCATCCGCCCCAGCTTCATCATTTCCGCGCGGGTCATGACCGCAAAGGACGCTCCGGTCAGTGGTGTGTCCATCTCGGCCGCCGGGGTCACAGCCCTGACCGATACCGATGGCCGCGCCACGCTGACCGTCTCTACCCGGGAAGTGATTGTTTCCGCGCAGTACACCACCCCGCAGGTGGGCGCGATCAACGCTTATGACGCCTCGCTGGTGCTGCAAAGCGCAGTGTCCAAGCGCACCCTGACCGACTACCAGAAGCTGGCTGCCGATGTGGACGGAAACGGTGTGGTCAACGAATACGATGCCGCGCTGATCCTGCAAATGTCCGTCCACAAGATCGATGCCTTCCCGTGCTCCTACTGGTGGGTGTTCGTGCCCGCCTCCAGGGAGATGACGCTGTCTGACACCGGTGAAAACGCCGTCAGCTTTGTCGCCATCGCGGTGGGCGATGTGGACGGCTGCCTGAAGGGGGACTCCTGATGGACAGGAAGCACGTTGCCATTCTCTGCACCCTTCTGCTTCTTCTCACGCTGCCAGCCTCTGTGCTGGCAGCGGAAGCTGAGGCGACAACCATCCTTCCGCTCTCCCTGTGCTGCACCGGGGAGGTCTATGCGGTAGATCTGGTGTACGCCATCAGCGGCCAAGGAGAGATCGCCGATATCAGCCTGACGGTGAGCGACTGTCTGTTTGACTGGAATGTGAAGGAGGGCTGTCTTTACCTTGCGCTGGCAGCCTCCACGCCTCTGGCGCCCTGCGCCGCTTTTGCGCAGGTATCCTGCACCGGCGTACTGACGCTGACGCCGATCTCCCTGCTGCTGAACGCACAGTCTGCGGAACTCTCTCATCTGAGTCATGGCGAAGCGATCCCCATGGAGGAGCGCGCTCCCACCTGTGACACCCCCGGTGCTGCCGGCGGTTCCACCTGCGCCGTCTGCGGCGCGGTGCTGGAGCAATGCGCAGTGCTTCCCGCACTCGGCCCCAGCGCCACGGCAGAGCTTTCCGAAACGGGTGAGCTGACGGTCAGCGCTGTCCTTTCCGACGATGCGGTCACCGGCAACATCGTACTGCTTGCCGTGTATAGCGATGGCCGGATGGTCTGCTGCGAGGATGTCAGCGACCAACCGCAAAATGAGCTGTCGTTTGTGTTCAGTGGGATTCGCCGGGCGGACGGGGTGAAGTTCTTCCGCCTGACAGACGGCTACAATCCACGGTATGATGTTGTCACCGCTGCGGTCGCTCAGCCGCTCTCCTGACATTCAGCTCCCGAAAATATCCGTTTCATGGGAAAAAGCACCATTTGTTTTCGGAACAAATGGTGCTTTTTATGGTGCAGGGTACGGGAGCTGAACCCGCCTGTTCACGGTGGCCGACGCCGGCACCGAGATAAAACGGTGTGTGCCTGCGGGGCGAACGCCACCATCGGCGCCCGCATGGATGGCGAGGGCCATGTGATCACCGAAGGCCGACAGGCGCTTTTTGGGGGGCAACGATGCCTGCATCGCCATGTGCCACAGGTGCCGACGTTCAGCCGTCCGCAAAGGAAAAACCGCAAAGCACCCCTGAATTCGCACAAAACCGCATATTTCGGCGCGATAAGCGAAAAGCCTTCCGGCTTTTTCCAAAAGAAGTTACGCTTCTGTTACGCGCGGGCCGTATAATAGAGGGGATGCCGGGCGGAAGCACGAAAAGCTCCGTCCCCGGGGAACTTTTTGGGCTCCGGGTCGGTCTATTGTGCAGAAGGCCGAACCGGCCTATCCCCTGTCGGCGCGGCAGCGCCGACAACACACGAAGGAGGAAACTTTATGAAACGAGCCTTGACCGCCATTTTGCTGTGCGCGCTGCTGGTGCTTTCCTGCGCCGGATGTGGCAGCGAACAGACCCCTGACACGCCGGACAGCCAGGAGTCGGATGTCCGGTATTCTCTGTATTTATCTTCATATGAGGAAGCCGGCGGCCTGATCTCGGTGTTGGAGACCGACGAGAGCGGCTCCACGACCACCAATTATTACAGCGGCGTGGGCGTGTTTGTGAAAGAGGGCGAGACGGTGGCACAGGCGCTGGCCGACTCGGACTACACCGAAATGAAACCCGTGGCCGACGGCGACAGCTTTGAGGGCTGGCTGGAATACACAGAGACTCTCCCCACCGAGGAAAATGGCCTGGAGCGCACCTTTTTCGAGCTGGTGCCGGGACAGAAGCTGTATTCCAACCAGGAGCTGCTGGATATGAAGCTGGATCACGACGCCAATTTTGTGGCAAAGTGGGCCACTTTCCCCGCCGAACAGTATTTTGTGCTGGATAACACCGGTGGTGACTGGCCCAGCGACACGCTGGCCTTTGCCTTTTCCGCAAACGGCGGCACCATGACCTTTATGGAGGCGGAAGGCGCACAGTACGATGCCACATCCTATACCTACTGGCTGGATGAGGGCGAGGCGCTGAACGACATCATGGGCACGGCCTCCGGCGCGTCGCTACTGGATATTCGCAAGGAGGGCGCGGAATTTGCCGGGTGGACGGTCTATGCGGCCGACACGGTGAATTGGAGCGAGGAGCCGGTGGAGGAAGAGGGCATCACCTGCATGGTGTATGACGACTATTCCGAGGAGCAGTTCACCTATCTGTTGCTGGAAAACGCTTCCTGCATCCGGGAGTGCTCGCCCACCGAGGAGTTGTGCGGCATGACGCTGGAGGGGCAGTCCTTCTTTGCCGTGGCCAACTGGAACTGAGGGGCGGCAGTCACATACAACTGAAGCGTCAGCTTTGACTTTTTTGGCAAGCTGAAGGGGAGCGAATCCGCAGGGATCCGCTCCCTTTTTTGATCGGGGATGTCCCACCGCGTTCTCCCGGAGTGCTGCCGGATGCAGGAGCGGATGCTTTCCGCGCCGGTACACAGCGAGCAGGGCAACCGGGCGTTGGAGCTGGAGCGTCTGCGGGCAGAGGAGCACCGACGTCAGCGCGCCGACGAAGCCCGCGCGGCGCTGCCGCAGCATCCGGAGAATGGTGGTTTTTCGCTCCATCTTTTGTCCCACGCAGGGCGCGCCGGGCAAGGATCCGCTTTCGTCCCTCTCAGCGTACCCGTAGCTCCCAAAAGGCCACGGCGCTGGCCGCCGCCACATTGAGGGAATCCACCCCATGG